>CAZFQH010000018.1:0-21093 GCA_964520805.1 uncultured Acidobacteriota bacterium
TCCTGGGGCTGCGCCGCAGCAGGAGTTCGCGCGCAGATTGCCAGCTGCCGACGGCCACATCGGCGCCGCGCTCGATGACGTCATCCGCGAGCCGCCCGAGGGCCGCTCGAAGAGGCCCGGTCCGAACGGGGCCCTCGGGGATAAGGGCTTGAGGATGGGGGACCGGGCTTCCGAAGCCTCGCTTCAGGTCGACGACGCCCGCGGCCGCATCGATGAAGTGAACTTCGCCCGACCCCTCGCCGGTCAAAGGGTCCATGGGTTTGTCGCCGACGTCAAACTTCTGGGGTTGCTCGGGGTCGAACAGGTACCGGTGCAGCGTGGATCGCTTGACCGTGCCGGCCTCGCCCTGATACTTCAAATCGCCAATCGCATCCGGTTCAGCCACCAACTCTGCAGGGGACTTCTTGCGCAGGTCGAACCACCGCCACCACTCAGGCCGCTCCTCCCTACGGTGGTAGTTCAGCAGAAGCGACAATCGCCATCGCGCATCGCCTGCGAGGTCACGATCGACCGGATCGAGCGGCAATCCCTCGCGCAGGCGGTCGATCCGCTTCTGGGTCGCCTCAATCTCTTCCTGCTTCTCTTCCGGCGCATCGAGGGACTTTGGCTCGGGTCTAGGGATCTCTCGCCCCAACTCCACCTGCCGCTCGCTTCGCCGCTCCTCCAGCCAGTCGCGGAGCTTCCAGGTGGAGAGACAGTCGTCGCGGTTGTACGCGGCCAGGTCGTCGAGGTGCCTCTGCTCGCGGTCGTCGAGCCACCGTTCGTACTCCACCACGCTGAACCCGCCCTTGGTGATGGGCCCTTCGCGCCGCGGCATGTAGAGCGCCTCGACCTTCTTGAGCGAATACGACTCCTGCGAAATCCGCAGGCCCTGCCGGACGATGGAATAGAGATCAACGAACACCTGGCCCCGCTGCAGCTGCTCCAGCTCAAGGTCGCGGGTGGCGTAGCGCCTGACCAGCCGATCGACCGCCGCGTCCTCGTAGGCGCCATAGTGGTAGACGTGGAAGCTCGGGTGCTCGCGCCGCAACTTGAGGCACCGGTCGATGAATCGCTCCACCATGGCCTTCTCCTCTTCGGCCGAGTGCGCCCAATGGGGCTCATAAACGGGAGTCCCCCGCGGCGCGCTCAATAGACCGAACAGGTACTCGATCCCTTCGCTCTTCTCGCCGGCCCATGGGTCGGCCTCGATGTCGAAGAACAGATCTTCCGGCGTGGGCGGGGGAAGTGCAGCGAGGCCAAGAGGTCGCGGAGCTTCCTTCGGCTTCTCGCCCACCTTCGGGGGAGGCGGTGGAGGAGGTGCCGGCTCTTCCTCGACGAACTCATATCGAACCACTCCATCCGCACGCTGCTTCAGCTGCAGGGCGGCCTGCGCCTGGAGACGGTCAAACGTCGCGCGGGCGAGGTCTTTGACCTCCGTGCCGGGCGCCGCCGCGCCCAGCTTCGCGGTGGTCGCGATGCCACCGTCGACGAGCTTGCGCGTGGCGGTGCGAGTCATGCCCGCGACCAGCGAAGTGTGGTCGTCGTCCCGCCGCCGCTCGATGCACACGCGAGCCCAGCTGCACACGCGGCAATGCTCGACGGGATCGGGGTACGTGGACGCGAGGGACTCGGGGTCATCAATCTGCGCCACGAATCGCCCGCGCACCCTGCGGAGGTAGGCCGAGTAGTCGTCGACGCGGAACACGCGTTCTTCGTTCGCGCCCGTGATGACGCGCATGTTGCGGGGCGCCTTGCCCTGCATCTCCTCCAGGCGTATGGAATAGAGAACGAGCTGGACGATGGCTCCCGCCTTCACATCGCGCGCGAGCTTGGTGTCGGCCACCTCATAGCTCCAGCCGAAAGGCGCGCCTGGCGTCTCGACCTTGAGCAGGAAGTCAGGCCGTCCACGCCAGCGACCGTCGAAGAAAGCGCCCTGATAGATGACGTCGGCGCCCCCGCGCATGGCCTCGACCGTGGCGGCCTCGGCGGCGAGCGACTCCGCCACCGACTTGTTGCCGAGGTTGCTCAGGTCGACGATGGACAGGCCCTTCGACCGCAGATGGTCGAGATGTCGGCGCTCATGCTCGCCGCCCTTGCGCATCACGAGTTCGAGAACCGGATCGCGGTCGAACGCCGGTTCCCGCATGCCCTGCTGCGCCTCCCAATCGAGCCTTGTGCGGTGCCCGCAGGCGAGGAAGGAGACAAGGTCCGTGGGTGAAACGATCAGGCGACCGTCAATCTGGCGCATGGCTACCCCAGCCTCCCAACTCTCGACCTGAGAGCCGATTTGCTTCCCGGGGCAGAGTACTCGATGTTCTTCCAGGGCCTTTCTCCATGGTCGCAATTTGCGACCCTGAAGCGGCGGGTGTGACCCTGCCCCTCGTCGTCATTGCGAGGGCGCGTCCCTTTGGATCGCCCGAAGCAATCCCGGCCTCGGTCACGCCAACCTCGAGGCCGTGCCGCAAGTTCCGTCACCGCCGGCAGTATCTGGCCTACTCTGGCCGTCCGCCAATCTCGATGAGCCTCTCGTTGGCGCCGACAAGCTGACGGGCCGCTGGCCACGCGCCGGCCAGGATCTTCTGGAGGCTCGCGTTCGAGGTGTTGCCGCAGGTGCTCCAAATGACCTGCGGGGGCGCGCCAGGCATCCGAACGAGATCGACGAAGTCCCGATCCTTGGTCAAGACAATGGCGCCAGCACTCCTCGCGGCAAAGAAGATCTCCGCATCCTCCCCATCGCGCAGTCCAAGATCCTTAAGCGCCGTTGCCTCTACACGTAGTTCATGAGCAAGCCACCGCGCGAGGGCAAGGCGAGAACTGGGCATCAACCCAGATCTTCACGCAGCCAGGATCGGGTGATCGATGCGGTGGCTGGCGAACCGAAGACAGGCGGCGATGTCTTCCATCACCAGGTCTGGAAGCTCTTCCAGCACCTGCGCAGGCGAGAGTCCGCTGGCCATCAGGTCAAGAACATCGACGACCCGGATCCGCATCCCCCGGCCACACGGCCGCCCCCGCATTGCAGGGGGTTTACAGTGATTCGATCTGCCAGATCAGCCATGAGTTCTTGCCCGAAAGGAGTGTAGATGGTAGCGCCCCAAGCCCGGGTTCCGCAAAGCGTCCTGATCGCCCCACGCAATCTCCGGTGATGGCTCTCTCCAACACCACTGCCACGCCCAAGTGATCCGTCCTGCACCGCTCCGGCCCAGGAGTATCGGGCCACCGACGCGGAGCCCGGGCACGCCGCCGCGAATCGCGACGGGCGCAGATGTGATCGATGCAGGCGCAAGGCGGCGAATCTCGCCGCGTCGGATCATCGGCCCCGCCCGTAAGCGCCACCAGCCCGGCGCCCGCAAGCGCAGACTCAAGCGCCGCTACGAGTTCTTACCAGACGGCTGCCAGTCCGTCTTCATCAGCCGTCATCGCGAGGAGGCCGACGAAATGCTGCCGACGAAGCGATCCCTTCGCTCTCGGCACGAGCCGCATCCAATCCGCCGCGTGAACCGCAAGCGCCTCACGGAACGCGACGCCACCCGCGGCCCGATGCCCGCGCTAAACATCACTGAACCAGGGCAGCACCCTGCCGAACACAATGAACGGCACGTCGGACTCGGGAAGAACGCGCACGGCCGCGGTGCGTTCAGCATCCGAAGTCGCGAGAGGCGTGAGCGGATACCTCGACCAGATGCTCGCCCATCGATGCTCGGGACCATGCCGCCCGTCCCGACCGGGCGCCGATGAATGCGAGTGGGGAAGGGGAGAAGCCATCATGCGACTCGGTCGCAGACGTCGATCTTAAGCGCGCGGTTTCTAACGGTGTAGTGCGGGCCCCTGCTACCGGGACATCGAATGGGGCGCCACCTGCGAGGCGGTCGACGCTGCCGCGCGCAAGGTCATTGTCGAAGCCAAGGGCGGCGTTGAGGGTTGAACGCCTTAGCCACTTGCCACCTTTGCCTGTCGGAAGAAATCCGCCGGCATGGGAGTGCGAAGCTTCCAGACAAAGCTGATCGGCCGTTCGCCCTTGTGGGACACGTAGTCCACCGCCCCGAGGAAAGTGTACGGCATGGTGCGCCCGTCCTCCCGTTTCCGCGAGCGCACGAAAAGCAGCACATTGCCGTGCCGCTCCTGATGGTGGATATGCCGTTGCCCGGTTCTTGACTGCTGGCTGGTGGTCGACGGGGATTGCCAGTGAAAGAGAGTGGGCGAAATCGCGTAATCCTTGTAGAGCGTCGACGGCGAGTACTCACGTTCCGACTTCTCCAGTGTCACGAAGAACAGATCGGAGTTGGTGCGCTCGTCGCGGATAACGCCAGTCTGGGTCCATGTCGGCTTGCCGATATCCAGGATCCCGAACGCGGTAAGCACGTCATCCATAGTGTGGCGAGCATGCACCGATAGGGGTATGGATACGTGTGGCCCACTGAGGTGAGCGAGATCGAGCGGGAACGTCAGGTGAGTGGACCGTTGTTCCAACAAAGGAAATAACTCGCGCATTTCCTCCACGATTGCTGGATGCCGGTGAAAAAGCGTGATGAATTCAGCGAGTGACGCAGGTGCGATCTGCGCGGGCATCGTGGCGAAATGGAGGCCGGTCATGAGGCGGCGAGTGTCCTCAGTTACGTCCTCCAGGGAGGCTGGCAGGAGCGAATAGGCAACCAACCGCAGCGGATCATTCACGTGGAGGATCCCAGCCAAACGGCGCCCAATGAGCGCTTCGTGCGGTCCGGGCGCCGGCACCCTCACGCCGGCACTTCTCTGAAGGTTTGACCAACATCCGGAACGGTACACGTCCTCCAACTCCAGTCCGGTCTCGTCAAGGAATTCTGGAAGAGTGACACGGGGGGCATTCGCAGCCGAACGACTGGCCTCAAGCGCTCTTAGTTCGCTCGTCATCGCGGGCCGACGGGAGGGGATGGCGATCCTGATGTTGTCGAGGACGATTCTGGTGGCGACTCGATCGAGCTGCATCGAGCATCCGGCGGGCAGGAACGGAAAACCTAGGTGAACCTGCTTCTCGACATCCTTGCGTGTGGCGGCGGTGATTGCGCGATAGCGCAAGTCGAAACGGAACCGTCGGTGCGACTGGCCGATGAAATCCAATACAGTGACGCAGTCCTTGCCCTCATAGCGGCGAAGGCCTCGACCCAGCTGCTGGAGGAACACGAGCGCGCTCTCCGTAGGCCTGAGGAAGAGAAGCGTATCGACCTCTGGCAGATCGACTCCCTCGTTGAATAGATCTACCGCGAAGAGCGCCCGCGTCCGTCCATCACGGAGTGATGCCAATGCCTCCTGCCGCGTGTCGGTATCGGTGCGCGCGGATACCGCAATCGCAGGGAGGCCAGCCTTAGTAAACCGATCCGCCATGAACTCTGCATGCGCGATGCTGACGCAAAAGCCGAGCGCCTTCATCGCCGAGGCGTCACGGTGTTTCTGGGACACCTGCTCGAGCACAAGGTTCACGCGTGCATCGTTGCCCGTATAGAGCCGCTCAAGCTGGTCCGTGTCGTACCCCCTGCGCGACCAACCGACGGACGATAGGTCGGTGCCGTCATGCAGACCGAAATACTGGAATGGACATAGCAGGCCGCGTTCCAGTGCGTCCCAAAGGCGGAGATCCACAGCGATTCGGTTGTCGAAGTAGTGCAAGATGTCTTCGGCGTCAGTTCGTTCCGGTGTGGCGGTCAGGCCTAGCAGGATCCTGGGCGTCTCTCGTGGGGCCGCATCTCCAAAGAGATGGTTAAGTAGTCGCGAATACGTGGGCGCAGCCGCATGATGAAACTCATCCACGATCACGACGTCATAGGCCGACGGATCGAGTTTTCGCAGATCTACCTGAGCTAGGGACATAATCGACGCAAAGACGTGCCTCCCCTCGACAGGCCGCTGTCCATCCACGTAGAGCTCACCGAAATCCCCGGAACGCAGCACCTGTCGGAATGCACCGAGACTTTGCTTGAGAATCTCTTGGCGATGCGCCACAAAGAGCAGGCGCAGGTCGCCGTGCTTCTTCCGCAGCCGTTTGTAATCCAAGGCAGCAACAATGGTCTTTCCAGTTCCCGTCGCGGCCACGACTAGATTCTTGAACCGGTGATGCCTTTCTCGCTCCACGGCGAGCCTCTCGAGCATCTCGGCCTGATGCGGCCACGGCTCGACGTCCAGGAAAACGAGAGGCGCATCGAGGGAGTCGCCTTGCGCGGGCCTTACGGCGCGATCGAACCGAGGTCCATCGCGAGCGGGTTCAAAGGACTCGTATTCCGAACTCTCCCAGTAGTTCTCAAATGTCGCGTCGAACTTCTCTAAAAGGTCCGGTGAGCCCACCTGCGACAGCCGCACGTTCCACTCCACCCCATCTATGAGCGCCGACTTCGACAGATTCGAGGAGCCGATGTAGGCCGTTGAGAAACCGGTGTCGCGGCGGAACAACCATGCCTTCGCATGGAGACGCGTCGATTGCGTGTCGTACGACACCTTGACCTGCGCGCCGCATGTCACCAGCCAGTCCAGTGCCTTGCGTTCCGTGGATCCCGTAAACACGGTGGTGATTACTCGCAACAGCTTTCCCGCGCGGCAGTGCGCCTCAATCTGGTCCTTAAGTAACCGCACCCCATGCCACCGAACGAAGGCACACAGCAAGTCGATCGAGTCAGCAGAAGGGATCTCACGGGCCAGCGCGTGCGCGAGCGCAGGTTCGCCGCGTGCGTTGACGAGGAGATCGGACGCCGATAGCGCGACCAATGGTGCAACGATGTCGTGATCGACGCCCAGCTCGCCTGTGGCAGGCTGAATTGAACGCAGTTCTTCGGGCGAGTTCTCAACGAGTTCGGCGTTCTGACCGCCTGCCAACAGCTCGACAATTTGATTGACTAGTTGTGACTGTCTCGCCGTTCGATCGCCGTGCGGAAGGCCGTCCAAGGCACGAGCGACGATCCGCCCGACGTGGCGCGCAAGGGTGGTGTGCGCCTCCGCGGGATCAATAGCAGCCTTCACAACACGCGCCCGGGCGGGATCAAATCGAAGGAGTCGATCCTTCAGGCCCACAGTTATTAGGCGCTCGTACAGCCCGAAGGGGAGATCGTTTTCCTGGTCGGGCATTGTCTTGGCGGCCAGGTTACCCGACGGCTGGGCGGCCATCAGGATCGCGAAGCGAATTCGCCATACACAGAAGCCAAGTACTCATCCGCCGAGATCCGGCAGTTGCGCGCCTTCATCAGCCAGATCGATGAGCTGAATCGCGCGCTGATTCTGCTCTACCTCGAAGGCCACAGCCAGGAAGAGATGGCCGAGATCACCGGCCTGACCGTCACGAACGTGGCCACGAAGATCAGTCGTATCAAAGACATGTTGCGGCGCGCCTTTGCGGCCGCCGCCCTTCAGGAGAATGACCATGGAACTCGATGACCTCAAGGCCCGCTGGATGGACTTCGACCTTAAGCTCGACGCCTCGCTGCGGTTGAACGCGCGACTTGTGCGCGAGTCGCTGATCGACCGGACGGAACGCACGCTGAGGCGTTCGTCCTTCGTGGTTCTCGCGGAGGTGGTGATCAACGTCGTCCTGGTGTGGTGGCTCGGGTCGTTCATGGCCGATCACGCGGGAGAGATGCGGTTCTTCATCCCCGCGGCCATCCTCAACGTGGGAGCCATCGCGGTGCTCATCCTTGGCGTTCGCCAGTTCGTGCGGATGCGGACGCTCGATCACGGCAAGCCGGTGATGGAGGTGCAGCGTGAGCTTCAGTTATTGCAGAGTCAGCAGATCCATCTGACGCGTTGGATTGTGTTTGTTTCGCCGCTGATCTGGACTCCCCTCGTCATTGTTTTCTTTGCTGCGTTGGGGGTGGATGCTTATCGGGTGTTTCCGGCGTGGTTGTTGGCGAATCTGGTGTTTGGGGTGGCTGCGATTCCTGTGCTCTTTTATGGCGCGCGGGCTTTGTCGGGGCGGCTGCAGGGGACTTCGTTTCTTCAGGGGGTGGTGCGGGATACCGCGGGGCGTGGGCTGGTTGAGGCTGCCGAGTTCATGGATGAGCTGGCTCGGTTTGAGGGGACGGCCGGGTAGCTGACTTCGACGGAACGTCCCTTCGAGTTCCTCTCCAGCTACATCCCCGCCAGCGCATCGGCGTCGCTTCGACAGACCCCAGGGCCGCTTCGGGGTGGAATCGGTACTTCACCGGCCAACGGATTGGCGGACGCGCGCGAGGACCTGGGCTTCAAGATCGTGGACGGAGATCGACATGGTTGGCTCCTGCCGAGCAGGCATGCCATATCGTGACGGAGGAGACGTCGTGGCCGGCCAGCGAATGCTCCACCGGAAGATGATTGGCCTGCGGAATGTTGTGCGCGTAGCTGACGCAGACCGCCTGGTCGTCCGACAACTCCCGAAACTCGGCCTCGCGGCGGTGCGCTTCAAGCACCAGGGTACAGGCGATGGCGTCGCACAGTTTGTCGGGGTGGCCGGGGAAGACGAATTCGACGGGGAAGAGTCGACTCATGATCGAAAACGGACCCGATCCGGCTCGTTCCCCCGGTAGCGTGGCGAAACTACTTGCAATGATCAGTCGCCGTTCGGTATCGTTCACTCATCCCCCCAGCGGTCTCGACCCTGGGCGCGAAGGCGCACGGACACATGTCCGCTGCGCCTTCTGTTTTTAGGGGCATCCCTTGCGTACCAGCCTCTATGTCGACGGCTTCAATCTCTACTACGGAGCCGTCAAGGGGACCCCGCATAAGTGGCTGGACCTGAAGGCTGCGTTTACCGCCATCCTTCCAGATCCACATCGAATCATAGCGATCAAGTATTTCACCGCGGGCGTCTCTGGGAAGCTGGATCCGCGCCAGCCCATTCGGCAGCAGACGTATTGGCGGGCGGTGTCCCTCCCGCTTGTCGAACCCGTCGGCGTGCGCCGTGTCGAGAAGGTGCTCAAGACCGAGGAGAAGGGATCCGACGTGAGCCTTGCCGTCCACCTGCTGAATGACGCGTGGCTGGATGCCTATGACTGCCCGGTGGTGGTTTCAAATGATTCTGATCTCGCCGAGGCGATGCACCTGGTGAGGACGCATCACCCCGGCAAGAGGCTGGGGCTCATCTTTCCGCGTGAGAGCGGGCATCCGTCACGGGAGCTGGTCAAGCACGCCCATTTTGTGAAGCATCTCGGTTCGACCGTCCTCGCGGCCTCGCAGATGCCGAGCGCGATTCCAGGCACGACCATCCGGAAGCCCGCGGGGTGGTGAGATCGTGACGATGCGCCCTCCGATCGAACACGCGGCGTCGTACGGCGAGGTGCCGCGAGCTCCCTGCCCCTTGCTTGTCTGCTCGTTGCCGTTCCAGTCATCCGTCCGCGTGCCGGTGCGGAACTGGGCCATGGCCAACCGACAGAGCCTGTGCCCTGACCTGCCTGAAGTCTGGATACACTTGGGTGCCGCGAGGAGGGCAGGAGTAATGACGGGGGTTCCCAAGGAGTCGGTCGCGTTGTCGCAGCGAGGATCGTGCCTCGACATCGCGCAAGATCTCGCTGGAAAACTGAAGGCTCTTCCAAATGGCCAAGTCGAAGTCGATCTGCGCCGTCTGCTCAACTCGCGATCGCCAAGCGAGGACTGGCGGGGCTCTGTCCTTTCCATTCACGTGCCGATCGCCACCCGCGCGGCTGCAATCCTCGGCCTCCGCGAACCCGCTACGTTGGTCGACACGATCGCAGAACGCTATGTGGAATGGTCACTCGCCATGCCTCATGGGCCAGGACGGGCGACGATGGATGGCTTCCCAGCGGGCACCTTGCGGGGTGTCGTCGGCGAGCGCCTCCTCCGGCGACTGGACGCGGCCGAGGACCACCCAACCCGGGACAAGGCCCTCGGTTGAAGGATCTGAAGGACAAGAACAAACGCTTCCGGGCCTCGCTATTGCTGGCACTGCTTGGAGCCGATGAAGCGATCGAGCCGCTGCTCGCCCTGCTGCGCGGAGCGAATCGGGATGACAGGGAGACCGCCGCCCGGGCACTTGGACGGCTGAAAGCCGTCGTGGCCATTGACACGCTGACAGCGGTGGCGTCTGAGACCGCATACGCGTCGTCGGCCCTGGCATCAATCCGCGGTCGCGAAGCGATCCCTGCCCTGATCACGATCGTCGCTCGTGGACGCTTTGACAGCTACCGTATCGAAGCGGCGCGAGCGCTCGGAGAACTCGGCGGAAACGACGCAGAGGCCGCCCTTCTGAGGGCGCTCAAGGACAAATCACCCTGGGCTCGCGACGCCGCGCTTCGCGCTCTCTACACGATGAAGGCCACTACGGTCGGGCCCATCATTGCGGCGCTCAGGGACCGGGAGGCCTTCGTTCGCGCGGAAGCGGCTCGAGCCATTGGCGGTCTGGGCGGTCCGGAAGTTGTGCCACGCCTGCTGACGCTCCTTGGGGACGAGCAGACACGGGAGGGTGCCACCGTGGGCCTGTGGCGGCTTGCATGGCGGGGTGTCGAAGAGGCGACTACTTCCGGCCAGCGGCTACGCAGGCACTCACTCGGACACTGAGATGCTCTCCCTCGCTCGAACGTGTCTTGAACCAGAGCGACGAAGAAGCCCTCGTGAACAGTGTGAAGGTCGTTGATCGGAAGAGGATTCGCCGGCGACGAATGCCGGTGTAGTCGAGAATGGCACCTCGGGCCAGCGCGGTTCGTCACCGGCGCCTTCGTGAAGATTGGATTCTTCCGCACCAAGTGGAGAAGACACTCGACCTGCTCCAGGCCGTGCAACCCGGACGTTGCGAATGCCTTCTTCCGAGCCGGGATGATCGAGGCCTGGGGACGAGGCATCGAGCGCATCGTCGAGGCCTGCCGCGCGGCAAACGCCCCTGAGCCCATCATGCGATGCGAGCCCTCAGGCCTATGGGTGGAGTTCGACTTCCCGAAGATCCTGAACGAGGAGGGCGACCGGCTGAGGTTGGGTGAAAAGTTGGGTGCGCCCACGTCGCACGGCGGATCGATCAAGCGACACTTCTCGGCAGGCTTGCCGACCTGAATCAGTTGAACGAGGTCTCGCCGTTCCGCGTCTGAGAGGTCGTACGCCCCGGCCCTTCGCCGTCTCAGTTGCCTTTCTTCTTTGCGGCGGCTGGCAGACTTCGCACTACGGCATTGAAGGCGTCCTCATCGGCCTTCGCCTCTGCGGCAAGCCTTCGCGCATGGAAAGCGTCGTACGGCTGCTCCGCCAGCTTGTCCGCCACTTCTTTCGCCACCTTGCCGGGATTGTCCAGGATCTCGCGGTCGTTGAACTTCAGGAACGCATCGAGGCGTTCGCGCCAGTCCTTCATATAGAGGACGCGACGTCGCTTCGCCTGATCCTCCGTGTAGTCGAGACACATGGTCACGATCCGATTCAACTCCTGGATTTCATCTGCCTGGTAGTTTTTCGCCACGGTCACGTCGCCCTTACGCACCTTGGCGCCCTTCCAGTTGGTGAGGCCCATGTTGGGCTTCGACGCGTCGACGCGTGTCGCAACCAGAGATGCGGCGGTTTGCCCGGTCGCGGCCCAATGAAGCTTGTTCTGGATGACGCGGAAGAACTCGACGGGTTGCGCCCCGTCGGGCTGGTAGTCGACGGCCAAAGTGAAGATGTCCTTCACCTTGAGATACCTGCGCTTCTCGCTGGACCGGATGTCCCGGATGCGTTCGAGAACTTCATCGAAGTAATCGGGGCGGTTCGGGTCCGGATCCTTCAGGCGCTCGTCGTCCAAGACGAAGCCCTTGACCAGGTAGTCGGAAAGCCTTGCCGTCGCCCACTGCCTGAAGGCGACCCCCCGGTCGGACCGGACGCGGTAGCCCACAGCAAGAATCATGTTGAGGTTGTAGTGCTTGACACTGCGGCGCACCTCACGACCGCTCTCGGATCGAACTATCAAGTAATCCTTGATCGTTGCGACGGTCGCTTCACGTTCCTCCAGGACATTGACGGAGGGCGCCCTCCTGAGTGAGGAGGCCTTGGCAGATTGGAACCGCCCGGAGGAAGACCAGGCATGGGCAGGCTTGGCCCAGGTGTAGTCGTGCTCGTCCGGTTTCCATTCCCCGGATCTGTCCGCGCCTCGAAGCTGCGAGCCCTCAGGTTCCGGCGGCCTGAAGATCGTGAGGGTTCGAGCCAGCCTCGCGTCGCCCACACGGACGCGGGCGAGCGATCTTGGGAGATTTGGTGAGGCACGGCCGCGCCCGGCTCACTACTGTTAGCGGACCAAATTCCTTCCTCGCCCGGGCTAGACTCCGGCCGTGATCAAGCAACGCCTCGTACTCGATGAAGCCCGGCGCTCGTTCCTTGACCTGACCGCGCGAACGAAGTGGACCGACGTCCGACTGAGCATCGGTACAACGTCACTGGGGCCGCCCCTGTCCCGGGCCGATCTGCGCGATGGCCGGTCTTACACCTTGCCCGATGGATCAGAGTTGCTCATTCAGCTGGAAATGCCCTTCCTGATGCCGACTATGCGGATTGAGCGCGACGGCATGGTGGTTCCGGGCTCCGATGCCAGCCCGGAGAACCTCACCGAGCGTGCGGGGCGCTGGCTCATCGGGATTGGGGTGCTGAACTTCCTCCTCGGGCTGAGCGCGACCTCCCTCTCGATGGCGGCCATGCAGAATGCCTTCTTCCTGGTGGGCGTGTTCTTCGTCGGCACGGGTTTCTTTGCGCGCCGCGGTTCCCTTCCAGCGCTCGTCCTTGGGACGGGGCTCTTCTTCCTGGGCGCCCTTCAAGGGCTCCCAAGCGCCAATCTGGTGACCATCGCTTTGCAAGTCGCGATCTTGACCCCGATGTTCCGGGCCTTGTACGCCCACTATCTCGATCGGACCTCCGCCGCCCGCCCGCTGCGGCGCGACCACGTTCCGCTGGCGGTCATAGCGTCCGTCATCCGTCCTCGGACCGATTTTGCCGAGACGATCGCACCCTCTTCGCGGCCGCGAACGGCAGGAGTCGAGCCTGGCAGCGTCGCCAACCTGCCGCGTGTCGCGTCAGGCTCGGCGGCGCCTTCGCCTGTGGTGGTGCCCGCTCCCATTGCCTTGGCGCGGGATGCGGGGGTTTCCGAAGGTTCGGAACAGCAAATCGGCCCCTACGTCGTGACCGGAATTCTGGGGTCCGGCGGCATGGCGACCGTGTATCGGGCGCGGCAGACCTCGGTGGGCCGCGACGTGGCCCTCAAGGTCATCACCGGGAATCACAATGCCGATCCCGAGTTTGGCGAGCGCTTCCGACGGGAGGCGGAGACCACCGCGCGGTTATCGCATCCGCACATCCTCAAGGTCTTCGACTTTGGTGAGGAGGCCGGGCGTCCGTATCTCGCCATGGAGTACATGACTGGGGGAACTCTGCGAGGCCGCATCGGCGCTACGCCGTTGCCGGTGCCGCAGGTCCTGAAATGGGCCGAGCAGATCGGACAGGCGATTCATACTGCGCACAATCAGGGGGTGGTGCACCGGGATATCAAGCCCGAGAACGTGCTCCTTGACCAGAACGGAAACGCCTTCCTTGCCGATTTCGGTCTCGCGCGCCTGAGCGACGCCAGGGCGAATCTGACTCAGGCCGGCACGCAGATGGGGAGTCCGTCTTACATGGCTCCCGAGCAGTGGCACGGAGCGGACGTCACCGAAGCGGCCGATCAATATGCCTTCGCAGCCCTGTTGTACGAATTACTCACGGGTCGACCGCCCTTCCGCGCCGCAAGCCTTCCTGCGCTCATGGCGCAACACCTCAAGGCCCCGGTGCCGTCCGCGCGCGCGATACGGCCGAGCCTGCCACTGGCCGTCGACGCCTTCTTCGCAAGAGCTCTGGACAAAGCGCCAGACCAGCGTTATGCCGACGCTGCCGCCATGGTCGATGCGTTGAAGCAGTCTCTGCGTGGGGCGGCGGTTGCTCCGCCGAGTCGCAAGCGGGTGGCACCTTCGTCGGCGGGCCCGCGATTGTCTTCGCAGTCACCGTCGCTCGGGTCGTGGGCCGACTCTCTCCGCTCGTCGCCAGCCGGAATCGTGGTTGCGGTCATCGCCATCGCGATTCTGATCGGAGCCTGGCGCCAGGCTGCGCCCTCAGTCCCGGGCCCAGCACCTTCCGCATCGGGGAAGAAGAATTCCGGGGCGACGGCCGCCCCCACGATCCTGCCTCCCGCCACTCTGCCGGGAGAGCCGCGCAAGTTGCCCTACCGGGTCCGTGATGCCTCCTACAGCAGCGCCCTGGACAAGGTGATCGCAATTGCGGATGGCCGAGAAGCTCTCTACATTCTCGACGGCGAAACAGGCTCTTCGACCCAGGTAGACCTGCCGGCGACCCCGACCTCCGTCGCGCTCTCTCCCGACGGACTCGTCGCCCTCGTGGCCCATGAGGGGGTGTTGCTGGTATCTGTCGATCTCGCTGCGGGGATCATCAATCACACCGTCCCGGTTCAGGCCAGAGGGGCGATCGCGGTGATGGGATCATGGGGTTACATTATGCCTGCGAGGCGTACTCACGAGAGCGTTCGCAGCGTTAACCTGCTGTCGGGCGACGTCTTGACTCCCCGCCTGGCGAGCAGCCTCGCCGCCGGCGTCATCCGGCCTCATCCATCGGGTCGACGCCTCTACACGGTCGATCTCGATCTGATCCCACAGGACCTTCATCGCATCGACGCGGCGCTGGGCGCCATTACATCGAGTCAGGAACTTCGCGAACACGGCGATCACGAACTTTGCGGCAGCCTGTGGCTCTCCGAACCGGGCGACTTTGCCTTCACGGGCTGTGGGCATACGTTTTCCCTCGCTGACGATGCGGCGAGCGACATGACCTTCTTCGGGACGATCCCGAACCTCGACGATCGCGGAATGGTGGCCTTCGCGCATTCGCAGAGTTCCGGTCGGATCGTCCTGTTACAGGGTGCCCCGCCGCGTGACAAAGGCTATCGCGTCGCGGACACTCTGCTGACCTATGAGTTCCCGGGCTTTCGGCCCATCGCCCGCGACATCCTGCCCCGGGCCGGGTCTGGTGACAACCCGGTGGCGGTGTCCGGGCGGTTTGTGTTCACGCACAAGGATGGCCGTCGGATCTACGTGATTATGGACGTCACTGCCTCGGCGAACGCGGCGTCCGCTATCTACGCCGGGTCGATCAAGTAGGGGCTGGCGATGAACGCGTGCCCAGCCTGCCTCGCGCCCTGCCGTAGCGACGACTCCATTTGTCAAAAGTGCGCCGCGCCACTGGATGCCACCCCGTTCGAAAGCGTCGGGGAGTTGCTTGCGGCCGCAGGATCGCGACAGTCGATTTTCGAGAGCCGGATCTTTCTCTTCCTCTGCTTCCTCGGCCTGTCTCCACTGATCCTCGCCACCTTCGAAAGCCCCCGCCTCATCATCGACTCTCTGTCCATATGGACGGGGCTGTGCTGGGGCATCCTGCTGTTCCGGCTATTTGCGCCTCCGTCACTGGGCATCAAGACCGCGATCGTGGTGCTTCTCGCCACCTCGTTCGTGGTGATGCCGCTGTTTGAGGCCTTTCTCACCCTGTGGCCGAAGCATTCGGAGATTTGGCTGGAGTCCGACTCGCTTCCCAGGCGTCTCCTCGCTTTCGTAGCCGTCGTTGGCATACGCGAGGAGTTCTTCAAGGCCATTCCTGTGGTTGTCGCCATGTGGCTGTCTCAGTCCCTGAGGCAGCACCGCGCAGGTGTGGTTCTTGGCATGATGGCGGGTGTGGGCTTCGCGGCGGCCGAGAACGTGTACTACGTCTACCTCACGCTCTCGGAAGCCCTTGAGAAAACCGCCCAGAACGACACCGCCGTGCTCCTCGTGCCCATCTACAACAACCTGGTTCGCACCATGGTGGGCCCGTTCGCCCACGCGGCTTTCTCGGGGCTGATGGGGTCATTCGTCGCCACAGCTTTGTCCGGGGGCGGATTCGGCACGTTCGTGGCCGGCCTGCTTCTGTCCGCGTCGCTTCATGGGGTGTACAACACCGTGGTTGGGTTCTCGGGGCTCCTCGGGGTCGTGGTTCTCGGTCTTGTCCTGTTCCTGACCATGATCGCCCACGCGGGCACCAGCACGGCAGGGGCGCAGCTCAGCAGCGGAGAGGGCCTCTTTTCCCGCACCCTAGTCCGGTCGCTGCCCCGGCCCGAGCCGGCCCCTCCGCGCCCGGCGTCCGGTGTAGCAGGCGCGGCCAGGGTAGTGTCTTCGGCCGGCAACTGGGTGGTGTCAGTCCCCGCTCGGGGTGACATCGCCATCCCGCCCTACGCTCCTCTCCGGATCGGACGCGATTCCACGGCATGCGACGTTGTCGTCAATGACCCCTCCGTCTCGAGGTTGCACGCCATCATCTCGATGAAAGGTGCCCAACCCCAGGTTGTTCGGGTCAGTAGAATCGGGCTCCTCACCGTCAACCTCCAGGAGACGGAGAGTTCGATCCTGGCCCCGGGTGACGAAATCGGGATCGGCGGCATCGTTTTCACGGTCGGTCGGCGACCCGCGTCTCCCAGGGGCACAACCGAAGCGTCCTGACTTTCCACAAGTCAGTCGAGCCGCCTTCGGGGTCGTTCTCCAGCCAGGCGCGCGTGGAGCCAACCAATGGCCAGTGTGCTGCCTCAAACATCCAGTTTACATGTAAGTGTCGAGGCGCCTGGCTTGATCGAACGGACACTCGGAGGCGTCAGCTTCTGTCGCGCAATCCGTTCGGGCTCGTCGCGATGACGGCGCGGGGAAAGGATCGGCGCCGTCAGCTTCTGTCGCGGTTTTTGTTGGGAAGTGGGCCCCGGCGTGCGCCGGGGTGACGGGAAGGGGGCTGGGTGACTCTGACCGCTTCTAGGATCGCGAGCGTCCGGGCTTTGCCAGTGGATTCACGTGTCGCAGACCGGGGAAGCGCCCGAAGTCATTGTCCGCGGAGTACACTGTGGCGCCACGTTCGATAGCGAGGGCGGCGAGGTGGGCATCTGAGGTGAGATTTCCCGCGGCGCCCGCAGACCTCAGCAGGTTGCGGAGCACCGGCCAATGACTTTCCCCCGGAACCACGGCCTCGGCCACGGGAAGGCTCAACCACTCGTCGATGAAGCCGAGTGCGGCTTCCGTGGACATGGGCCGGTTCAGGATGCCGGGCCGGGTGGTCAGTCGAAGAAAGGCCAGAATAACGCCCCACGCGAAGCCTACCGTGGTGGGGCCGGAGAGGGCACCCTCCAGCCACTTGCGTGCGGTCTGGTGATGCGGCGAGTCGCGGTCGATGGCGTAGATGAGGAGATTCGCGTCTACCAGGATCACTTGCGCAGTTCCAGCTTTCTTGCCTGGGCCTCGTCTTCCAGGGCATCGGAGAGCCGGAGCGAACGATGAAGGTCGATTCCCTGGGCCACCCCGCCCAGCGACACGGGCTTGATTCGATAGGCTTGCGAAGGCGGCGCCTTTTCGGCCAGCAGGCCCAGACGGAGGACTTCGTTGACGTTTCGCCGGAAGGGCTGACCCGTCCGCCTGGCCCGCCGCTTGAGCGCCTCGGCGACGTCAGGCTCGAGTGTCATAGTGGTGCGGATCACGATGGCATCATAGCATCACGCCAACTCGCCGGTCAGACTGTTGAACGCGGCTGAGCGGACGAAGCGCGGGCCTTGCGACCGTTATCCTGCTGAATCAACCGTTGCGCGGGGGGGGGTGGTGATGATGCTCCGGAGCGACGGAACCGCCGGCTGGATCGCCGTTGGCTTGCTCGTGAGCACGCTGCTCACTGCCGGATGCACCGGGACGCGGACCTCGTGGGATGTCCTCGGGTCGTACCAGGCCCGGTACACGCGCGAGGACGGCACCGTCGAACTGGTCACCTCCGGCGCCTACCCGACCGGCGGGAGCATCACCTCGGACAGCCCCGTGCGGCTGTGCGACGTGCATTCTGTGACATGGGAACTGCGGCAGAATCCCGAAGCGAACAAACTGTCCGGCATCGCCACGGATCTCCTCCGGTCCCTGTGCGTGACCAGCCCCAACTCGGTTTCTGGCGGTCACGTGATCGGTTGGGGCCACCCGGGCGGCGACGCGACGACCCTTACCGGCATCCGGTCCGATCTGTGGCAGGTCAGCGGAACGCTGGCGGTGACCGGATATACGAACTTCAATCCGCCCGGGCCCCCGGTGAACAAGGAGGTCCGCTCCGAAACCGCCAGCGGCACGTTCAGCGCGCTGGCGCGCAGTCCGGATGGCAAGACGGCGCGCCTGGACAATGGCATTTTCACGTTCGAGATCGTGATCCGCACGCAGCCCCACAACCCCCTCGGGTAACGCGGCTTCGTCGTTCGTGGGACGATGATCCGATCGACGCCCTTGCTTCCTGGGTGACCCGAAGGGTGCCCACAAGGCGCGCGGCGCCCTTTGCGCTCCCGGGGTCAGGGTCGATTCGGTCGTCTGCCTTCAACCGGATGAGCCTTGGCCCGATCGAGCGGGAGTCGTGATTGACACCCGCTTCCGCGCAAGCGTGCCTCTCTCAGCGCAAGCCGAGTCTGGTCCCCAGGAGGTACGCGACGCCGAGGGTCAGCGAGACGGCCGAAAAGAACAAATGCCGCGGTGCCAGGGCGGCGGCTCCGCCGGTGGCGAACCATACGATCTGCGGAATCAGAACGAGACCGCGCATCGCGTAGATCGAACCGATCCCGAACAGCACGGGTCTGAGAAGGGGCAGGGGAGGCAGCAGCCGCGCCCCTGAGAACGCGTAGGCAGACCACACCGCGAACATCGCGGTCAGACCGAGCGTGATGACGATGGGCGCGAGCGCGCCACGATCCGCCATCCGAGCCATGCGTTCACCGGCTCCCAGATAACGGTAGGCCGCTCCGCCAATAAAGATCGTTCCCAGATGAACGAGCGCCACGATGGCGCTCAGACCGCCCCCGATCATCAGCAGGCGCTCACCCGTGTTCATGCGAGGCGGAGAGTACCACCGAAGAATTGTGGCTTTTCACACGCGGCGGACTTTGTTCGCCATGCGGTTGGATCACTTCGATCGACCTCATCGCTGACCCGGATCGCCTTGCCGCGATGGAGCGGGTGCAGCTCGGCGCCCTGAGGGCTCGAATGTCCGGGCGTCCGGCGTATGAGAACCTAAGCACCTCACTTTCCCCGAGGCAGAAATGAACCAGCTCAGATCGATCGCGCACCGCATGATGACGGAACGCGGTCTACTCCCCGACTTCGCGCCCGCCGCGCTGCTTGAGACGCGCGCCCTCATCGATGCGCCTCCTGCGACGGACGCGTCGGTGCGAGATCTGCGGAAGCTTCTCTGGGCCTCGATCGACAACGACAGCTCGCGCGATCTCGACCAGCTCTCCGTCGCCGAGCCGATGGCCGGAGGCGTGGTGAAGATCCTGGTCGCGATCGCGGATGTCGATGCGCTGGTGAAGCGTGGCAGCGCTATCGACGAGCACGCGCAGCAGAACACCACCACCGTCTACACCGCGGCCGGAATCTTTCCGATGCTGCCCGAGCCGCTGTCGACCGACCTCACTTCGCTTGGCGAAGGCCGGGACCGGCTCGCCATGGTCATAGAAATGGTGATCGACGCGAACGGTGTCTTGAAGTCATCCGATGTCTATCGCGCCACGGTTCACAACCACGCGAAACTCGCCTACCCCTCTGTGGCGGCCTGGCTGGATGGAAAGGCCGAGGCACCCCAGGCCCTCGCGGCGGTCCCCGGACTTGATGAGCAGATCCGCATTCAGGACCGCGTCGCGCAGGCGTTGCGCGCGCAGCGATTCAGTCACGGCGCCCTGGCCCTTCACACGCCTCAGGCCGAGGCGGTTTTCGTGGGCGACAAGCTGACCGACCTCAAGGCCGCCGAGGCCAACCGGGCCAAGGAGTTGATCGAGGACTTCATGGTCGCGTCCAATGGCGTGGTCGCGCGCTTTCTCGCTCAGAAAGGTTTTGCCGTCCTGAAGCGGCTTCTTCGTTCGCCCGAGCGATGGGCGCGCATTGTGGGCCTCGCGCATGATCTGGGCGCGAAGCTTCCTTCCGAACCAAGCGGCGAGGCCTTGGCCGCATTCCTGGCCAGTCAGCGCGAAAAAAACCCGGACAGCTTCGACGACCTGTCGCTCGCGGTCGTGAAACTCCTCGGTCGGGGCGAGTACGTGATGGAGTTGCCGCAGCAATCCACCGCCAGACACTTCGGCCTGGCGGTGAGCGACTACACGCATTCCACCGCGCCGAACCGCCGCTTCCCCGACCTCGTCACCCAGCGCCTGCTGAAGGCCGCCATCGCGGGCAAGCCTGCGCCCTACACCAACGAAGAATTGGGTGGTCTGGCTCCCCACTGCAACGAGCAGATGGCCGACGCGGAGAAGGTGTCGCGTCAGATCGACAAGGCGGCCGCGGGGATGCTTCTCCAGTCGCGCATTGGTGAACAATTCGACGCCATCGTCACGGGCGCCTCGGACAAGGGAACCTGGGTGCGCATCACCCATCCCATGACGGAAGGCCGGCTCAGGCAGGCAAGCAAAGGCCTCGACGTCGGCGACCGGGTGCGCGTAAGGCTGGTGAGCACCGACGTCAACCGTGGCTTCATCGACTTCGAACCCCAACACTGATTCCGCGGACTACGCTTGGACTTCGATCGAGCGTCGGATAGTCGGTGTGGCCCTCGGCTCCACCGCCGTAGAACGTCCTGACGCCTGGGAGAAGCGAGGGGAGCGTCCGTTCTGAAGCGGTCGACGGGATCGGGAATAGCGATGAAGGGTGGGCCGGAGGCGACCAGATCCGCGGCACCCTGGTTGCGCCTTTTGGACATCGGCCCAGATAGCCTACAGCTGCGTAGCTGCCTGGCGTCAGTCTCCTGCCTTGTGGGCGTGGCTTCGTTTCAGCAGGTCATCGGTCCAGGTGCCCGTGTGACACTTGGAGCAGAACGACCGGCCCGGCATCACCAGGCCCGCGGCCAGGGCTTTCTTTGAATCCTTCATGATGGCCAGGGTCTTGTACTCGCTGCCCGCGCCGTGGCAGGACTCGCAGTCGAGCGGCGGGGTGCGGGCGGCGTGCTTCGTCTTGGCCCAGGAATCAAACTGAACCTTGTGACAAAGCTTGCACTTTGCTGCCCCGATGCGAGTGAGCCCGGGTTTCGTAGCGCCCACCTCGACCAGACCGCCCGCATCCTTGACCAGCGAGACATGGGCAGGGGCGGGCGCGGGGCGATCGTCGGGAG
>CAZFQH010000019.1:0-20357 GCA_964520805.1 uncultured Acidobacteriota bacterium
GTTCTGGGAGAGAACGAGAAGCAGCGTCACGTCATGCTGAATGGCCAGTTTGGATTGCCGCTCCCGAACGACGCCTTTGGCCTCGTGCGCCGCCGCCCAGACGAAGACATCCCGTTCGAGGAAGAGCCGACGCAGCGCCTCCACGAACTCAAGGTCCGCCGAAGAGTAAGAGATCAGGATCCGCCGGCGCGGGAGTTGGGCGCTCGAACGGGCGACTCGAATCCGCTCCTGGAGTTCCGCACTCTGCTCCGGCGACAGGGCAGGGTCGTACTGACGAGCCGCCGCAATCTCCCAAGGTGCAAGCCCGCAACCCCGCAAAAAGCTCTCGGGAATCCGGCCAAGAGACCGGGCCAGCGTATCGACACCTATGGTCGAAGGGGATGCGTGTTGCAGTGTCTCGAGCCCCACGACCTTGCGCAGGTCGAGATCCGCGAAGCCGGTGGCGCCGACGATCGCACCCGTGAGCACCGCGTCCTCCAATCGCACGTCGGTCAAGTTGGCGCTGAGCAGATTGGCGTTGGACAAGTCGGCGCCGCGCAGATCGGCGCCATGGAGAGTGGCGCTCAAAAGACTCGCGCCCTTGAGGTTGGACGCGGTGAGGTCGGCCCCGCGAAGGTCGACGCCGCGCAGATCGGCGGAGCCCAGATCGGAAAGGCGCAGATCGGCGCGGCTTAAATCAGCGCGGACCAGATGGGCGGCACTCACATCCGCGCCGCTCAGATCAGCTCCCCGGAGATTGGCGCCGTCGAGGGTGGCCCCTCCGAAGTGCGCGCCCTTCAGATTCGCGCCGCGAAAATCGGCGCCACTGACGTCAGCGGCGCCAAAGTCCGTCATCCCCACATCCGCCATGCCGAGGTCGGCGCGGACCAGCCGGGCTTCGCGCAGGTCGGCGCCATGGAGGTTGGCCCCGCGCAGGCTGGCCCCGCGGAGATTCGCGCCGCGAAGGTTCGCACCCCGAAGGTTCGCACCGGCAAGGCTCGCCCCTTGAAAATCCCGTTCGCCGTCTGCAAGGCGGCGCTGGATTTCGTCGGCGGCGATGGCGGTGGTCACGCGCAGGGTAGCTTAACGCTTCCCGAACTCTCCGCCCCACTCCCGACCGCGAACCAACCGAGGACTTACGGTTGTCAGGACAAGACGTGGGTCGGCGGGTTTTTAGCGCTGAAACGAATAGGAGAGCTTCGCGAAGAGCTGGCGGCCGGTTCTCTCCAGTCGATCTTCATCGCCCAAGGCGCGCTCGTCGCCGTAGCCGATGAAAAGTGCGGTCTGCCAGTTGATGCGGTAGCTCAGGAGCGCGGAGCCCGAGAACCCGGAGTCTTCGAACTCGGAAGCGGCGGAACTGCGGCGGCTCAACGTGTGCTGGGCGATCAGCCGAAGGAAGGCCCGGGCCGAGGCGTTGTACGTCGCCGCGGTTGCAGACGTAGCAGTTGGCGCCGCGGGGAATGGGCGACGAGTAGATCGCGTAGCGACGATCGCGCGGGTAGTTCCGCCAGAGCATGATGCCCCATTGCTGTTCGGGAACCGGCTTGTAGCGGAGCGAGGAGAAGGGAATCCGCATCTCCGCGGTCCACCCCACTCGGAGTCGTCGAGCACGCCGTCGAGCTTGATCTCTCCGGCCAACCGAAAAGCGGTCACCGGGCGGACGTCAGGGACTACCGCGGCGCCGGGCGTCGTCGCCTGCGCGCTCGCCAACGAACCTGAGCCGAGGGTCATCGTCTGGGCCAGGGCACAGGCCGTCATGGCCCGACGGGCGCGCCGGTTCATCGGTCTAGCGCGTCGTCGGCCAGATCGGCCCGTAAGGCTTTATCTGGTCTTCGATCAGCTTCCTGTCGCCCACCGCGACAATCGCGGTCCTGGTATCGTCAATGTACTTCTGGGCCATCTGCTGGACCATGGCCGGCGTCACGGCTCGAACCTTGCCGACATAGGTATTGAGATAGTCCGCGGAAAGTCCATGGAAATTGATGAACTCGAGTTGGGCGATAATCCCCGCCCGGTCGGAGTTGCGAAGGACGAACGTGCCGAGCATGTAGTTCTTCGCCGACTCAAGTTCATCCGCCGAAGGGGCCTCGGCCTGAAGACGGTCGATCTCATAGAAGATCTCCTTGAGCGAGGCCCCGGTCACCGCCGTGGTGACGTCGGCGTTCTGGGCCCATGTGGCATCGCGATAACGGTTCGAAACCTGCGAGAAGGGCGAGTACGTGTAGCCCTTGCTCTCGCGGAGATTGGCGGTCATACGCGAGGAGAAGTAGCCGCCGAGCACGCTGTTTGCAACCGACAGAGCGATTGAGTCCGCGTGTGACGCGTCGATCGTGGGCAGGCCGACGATCAGCGTGGTCTGCACCGCGGCCGGCTTGTCCACGATGTAGACCGCGCGTTCGGAGCGAGGCTTGGGTGCGGGCGGATGAGTCATAGCACCCTTCTTCCATCCGCTGAAGGCGGTGCGGATCGCCGCTTCGACCGCGGGGCCGTCGAAACGACCGACCACATAGAGGCGCGACCTCGAGGCCGCCCAGTTGGCTTCGTAGAAGGCCCTGGCCTGGGCGAGGGTGTAGCCCTTCATCTGCACCTCGGTCGGGAAGATCTGACCGTAGGGATGTTTGTCGTAGACCACTTCCCGGAACTTCTCCGTTGCCATCTGCTGCGGGTTGCTCTTCGCGATGGAGAGCCGGCGCAGGTTGTCGGCCTTGAGGCGGTCGAGTTCACTCGCCGGGAACTTCGGATTCAAAGCGAGATCGGCCACGAGCCTGGTCAGATCGGGGGCGAACTCAGTCAGGGCCGAACCCTGGACGCTGGCGGTGTCGACCCCGACCGCGATGTCGACCTGTCCGCCCATCTGGGCCGAAGCGGTAGAGATCTGCGAACCCGTCTTCGAGGTCGTGCCTTCGCGCATCAACTGGGCGGTCAGGTCGCCCAGCCAGACTTCGGCTGGGCTCTCGTAGCTGTTGCCCGCGGCGACGTACAGGCCGACATTGACCTTCGGTACGCTGCCGTAGTTCACGAGGATCACCCGAAGTCCGTTGTCGAGAACGAACTGCTTCGGCGCGGGCAGGGCGAAATCGCGCGGCGGAGCCGGAGCGGGCGGCGCTTCCTTGACCGGGGTCTGGGCGGCAGGGGCCTGGGCGACGGCCAGCGATCCGGCAAGGCCAGTCACAGCGAAAACCAGGAGGGCGAGGGCTACAGGTTTCTTCATGATTCGTATCTCCTTAGAGTCCGACGCCGGGCTTCTGGACCTTGGGTGGCTCGGGTTTGCCGGGCACGGTCAGGATGGTCCGGTTGGTCTTGCGCAGATACTCCTGCGCGGTCTTCTGGATAAGTTCCGGGGTGACCTTGGCGAACTCGGCCTCAATGCTGTTGATCTTCCCCGGGTCGTCATCGAAGAGAGCAAACGAGGCGAGGAGATTGGCCTTACCGAAGCCATAAAAGTCTTCCATCTGTGCGTAGAGCCAGGAACGGGCTTTCACCTTCGCGAGGTCAAGAGCGGCTTGGTCGATAGGAGCGGCGCGGAGTTTCTCGACCTCGGCGTCGAAGGCGTCGAGGATGGTGGTGGCCGACGTGCTCTTGTCGTGGAACAGATAGGCCTGCAACGCGGTGGGGCCGTTGATGTCGAAGAGGTTGCCGAGATCGGCGTTGATCCCGCCCATGACGTCGTCGGTGTAGCCCTTCTCCTGGACCAGGGCCTGATACAAGCGGCTGTCTTTGCCCTGAAGCAGGATCTGGTCGATGAGGCCCATCGCGAAGTATTCGGCGGTCATGCGCCTCGGCGCGTGATACGAAACCGCGATGGCCGGGCGGGGCGCTTCAAGATATTCCTTCACACCGCGCTTCTCCTGCTCTTGACGCGGTTCCGAAATGTCGGGGCGGGGAGGCAGGGCCGAGGCCTTGATGGGCCCGTAGTACTTTTTGATCCAGGCCAGCGTCTTTGCGGTGTCGATGTCGCCCGACACCACGACCACCGCATTGTTCGGCGCGTAGTAGGTTGCGAAGAACTTCTTCGCGTCTTCCAGAGTGGCGGCGTCGAGTTCGGCCAGATCACCGTAAAAGTTGTGAGCGTTGTACCAGTTGGTGTTGGCGGCCATGGGCATGTCGAGCCAGGGGAACCCGCCATAGGGCTGATTCAGGACGTTCACCTTCACTTCGTTCTTGACCACACCCTGCTGATTGAGCAGGTTGTCTTTGTCGATGGCGAGGCCCTTCATGCGATCAGCCTCGGCCCACAGGACGGTTTCCACAGTGTTCGCGGGAACGACCTGGTAGTAGTTCGTGAAGTCGAAGCGGGTGGATCCGTTCATAACGCCGCCATTTTTCTGAATCAGCTTCACGAACTCCATCTTGCCGAGGTTGTTCGAACCCTGGAACATCAGGTGTTCAAAAAGATGAGCGAAGCCGGTGCGCCCCTTGGGCTCGATCCGGAAGCCGATGTTGTAGTACACGGTCACGGTCGCGGTCGGCGCCGTAGTGTCCTTGGAAAGAACGACTTTGAGTCCGTTCTCAAGCTTGTGGTACTCGAACGGGACTTTCAGCGTTTCGGTGGCGATGGCCAGGGAAGGGGCGGCCACGAACGCCAGAGCGGCCACGAGGAATCGATGTCGCAAAGGGATCTCCTGAAGAAGGGTCTTCGTACTTGAATAGAGATGGAGCAATGGCTTGGCCAGAGTATGGGGTCCCGGTGAGAGACACCGGTGCTTGAACCCTTAGACGAAGGGCGGCGCGGAAAGGTTCCGCCTCGGCGCCACAACCCGCGCGAGGAAAGGCCTCCCAATCTAGAATTTCGTGCCCGCTCAGATGTAGGGGCGACCACCCTGAACTCGTACGCTGTTGGGGTGCCGCGGGCCTGGTGGTCGCTTCAGAGAGAGCGACGTGAGCCCTGCCGTCGCCCTTTCAATAGGCGCGATGCGACCGGCAAGGGCAGGCACAGGCCTGCCAACATAAAAAGACGAGAAGCGAGCCCGCTCATCAAGACCTCCAAAGGCGGGAGGGCCGCTATTTCGCCGGGCGCTCGAACAGCTTTGGATCGATGGTCGGATTTACCTGGTACTCGAGAAGTGTGACCGCGGCCTGCTGCTGCGCTCCGGAGGACACGGTGCGCTTGAACGCGACCTGCATCCCGTCTATAGCGCGGAAGTCGGAGAAGTCGATGACCTGCTCGGCCGGCCCCGCTTGGGAAACCCGGCGGAGGGTTCGCCCGTTCGCGGGATCGACGTACCACTTCACTACCTGGCCTTCATAGGTCACGGTGAGGAGCTGAGTATCGGTCTCGCCGATCTTCACGCCTGGCGCCTCGGCGAAGGTCAGTTTCGGGTCGGCGGCTTTGCCGGCCAGAACCAGGGCGCTCATCTTCATCTCGCGAAGAGAACTGTCCTTCTGGGAGGCCGGCATGTCCTGGACGCCCATCGGCGAGGACATGAACGCGGCTTCCGGCGTCAGCACGCGCACGAGGGTCATCCCGTTGACGTTCAGGTTCTGTCGCTGGCGATCCGCAGGATCGACGGTGGACCACGACTCGACCTCCACGGTCTGCTCGCCCATCGGCGTCTTGGAGACCATCGTGGCTTTCTCGCGGATGGCCTTTACCGCGCGAACTCGATCGGCCCCGCCGAGGCTCTCGATCACCTTCGCGAAAAGGGCCTTGGCCGCTGGAGAAGAAGGTGCTCCGGCTGCGGGTCCGGGAGCAGCACTCGCCCCCGCGGGCGAAACCGAAGGAGGCGTAGCGGTTTTGGCCTGCGGAATCGCGATGTCGATCGGGGTCACCGGTCCAAACGATGACAGCGGCCGGTCAAAGTCCTGGCTCTTGCCGACCACCAGGATCGCCACTTTGTCGCGATGGATGTACTTCTCGATGGCACGGTTTACATCCGCGACCGTGACCTTCTCGATGGCGGGCACGAACTGATCCAGAAGATCGGCGGGCAAGCCATAGAACTCGTTGTTCACGCGCTCGATCATCACCTTACGCTTGGTGTCGACGCGGAAGATGAACGAGTTGAGGATCGCATCCTTGGCACCCTTCAATTCGGCCTCGGTGGGCGGATTCTTCTTCAGGTTGTCCATCTCTTCATAGAGGGCGTCGATGGCGGTCGCGGTGGTGGAACTCTTGGTGCCCATGGAGAGTTGGAAAAGGCCCGGGACATCGAGGCCCGAGCCGACTCCGCCGCCGACCGAATAGGCGAGGCCCTGTTTGGAGCGGATGTTGGTGAAGAGGCGCGCCGAGAAACCACCACCAAAGACCTCGTTCATCACCGTGATCGCGTGGTAGTCGGGGTTTGAACGCATGCTGCCCGCATGGACCATGCGGATCTGGCTCTGGTTCACATCATCGCGCTGAACGAAGTAGACCCCGGGCTTGGGGTCCTTCACCACGAATTTCTCGCGCGGGAACGCCGGACCCTTCTTCCAGGCTCCGAAGGCCTTGCGCAATGTCGCCTCCATCACCTTCGCATCGAAGTCTCCGATGAAACTCAGGATGATGTTGTTCGGTTGCACGATCTTTGCGTGCCACGCCGCGAGGTCGTCCTTCGTGACTGCCGCCACCGTGAAGTACTCGGGGTTGCGGGCAAGGGGAGAATCGGCGCCGTAGCCGAGCGTGCGGGTCTCGCGAGCGGCGATTCCGGCCACGTCATCGTTGCGGCGCGCGATGCTCGCATTCCACTGGTTTTTGGCGAGGGCCAGCTTGTCGTCCTTGAAGTCCGGACTTTGAAGCAGCTCGGTGAAGATCGCGAAGACCTCCGTGAAGTTGTCCTTCAAGGTGTCAAACGACAGGGTGGTGGAATCGATCTGCGCTCCGGTCTCAACCCGGGCTCCGCGCGATTCAAGATACTCATCAAGGGCGTCGCCGTTCCTGGTCTTGGTTCCGCTGGTCCGCCAGGTCTGGCCGAGAATGGAAGCCAGGCCCGCCTTGTCCGCGGGATCTTCACGCGACCCCCCGCGAATGATGGCAGTCCCGCGAATGAGGGGAAGGTCTTTGTCTTCCTGAATGAAGATCACCATGCCGCTTGGCAGTGCGATCCTGATCGGCACCTCCGCTTTGAACGGCGGAAGCGGCGGTTTTGCGATCTTCTTCCAGTCGGTGGCCTGGGCGGATGCACGAGGGGTCAACCCGGGTGCGGCAAGAACCGCAAGGGCGATCGCGGCCAGGGGCAAGCGGACGTGAGTAAGGGATTTCATCAGTTTGTCCTCCGCGCCGTAGTGGTTGATTCGATGATGCCGACCGTGCGGTTCTCATCCGTGAAGATCTTCTTTGCCACGCGCTGGATGTCTTCCTTGGTGACCTTTTGCATGGCATCGACGGTCTTGAACATCGATCGCCAGTCGCCGTAGCGGGATTCGTAGAAGGTCACCTGATTGGCAAGCCCCTGATTGCCTTCGAGACGCCGAACCAGATTGGCGCGGGCCCGGGTCTTGACGATGGTGAGTTCTTCGTCGGTGACATCCCCCGCCTTCACTCGGTCGAGTTCAGCGCGGATGGCCGTCTGCACTTCCTGAACGGTCTTGCCGGGGAGAGGCACGCCCAGGAACGCGAAGAGGCTCGGGTACTTGTTTCCCGGAAAGCCCGCGAAGCCCTGCGCGGCCGCCGCGATTTTCTTATCGCGGACGAGGGCCTTGTATAGACGCGAGGTCCGACCGTTCGAAAGCAGATCGCCCAAAACCTCGTAGACCGCGTCATCCGCGTCGCGCACATCCGGCTTGTGATAGCCCTCGATGTAGAAGGGCTGGGCCGCCTCGCGCAAAACCACGGTTCGTTCGGCGCGCTGAGGTGGCTCCACCGTGCGCAGCGGGGGAGGTGCGTCCTTCGTGGGCAGCCTCGAGAAGTACTTCTCGATCACCGGCATCACCTCGGCCGCCTTGATGCCCCCCACCACTGAGAGGATCATGTTGGCAGGCTGGTAGTAGTTTCCGAAGAAGGCCATGGCGTCGGTGGCCGAGAAGGTGTTGAGGTCGGAGGCCCAGCCCACTACCGGTTGTCCGTAAGGATGTGCGGTGAACGCCGCGGCCAGAAACTGCTCGATGAGCCGCCCGGTGGGCTGCGAATCGGTGCGCATCCGGCGCTCTTCGTTGACCACATCGCGCTCTTTGTAGAACTCGCGCATGACCGGCTTCAAGAAGCGCTCCGACTCCAGATACGCCCACAGTTCGAAACGGTTCGCGGGCAGAGAGTAGTAGTACTGGGTCTCGTCCGTGTTGGTGCTGGCATTGAGCCCCACCCCGCCTTCCCGGTCGACGATCTCGCCAAATTCGTTCTTCACCACGAACGCGTCGGCCTCGGCGACCGCAGCCTTGAAAGCCTTCTCGAGTTCAGCCACTTTCGCGGCATCAGGCGAGGGCTGGCGTTTCGCGCTGTCATAGGCGGCGTAGGCCTTTTCCACCTTCTCGAGGGCCACCTTCTCGGCCGCGTAGTTCGTCGTGCCGATGGTGTCGGTGCCCTTGAACGCCATGTGTTCGAACATGTGAGCAAGGCCAGTGATGCCCAGAACCTCGCGGTCAGAGCCGGTCATCACGCGAGTCGAGAAGGAGAAGACAGGGGCACCCTTCACCTCGACCACGATGACGCGCAGGCCATTGGCCAGAGTTTTCTGGGTGACCTGCTTCTCGAAGGAGGCAAGATCCTGAGCAAAGCCGGTCGGCGGGGCGACCAGTGGAAGGGATAGTAAGAGTGTCCGAGCAAGCAATTTCATGGCGAAGCCTCCAAATCGTGCGGTCGAGGCGAATCGCCTCCGCCGGACGAGCCGCCAGCATACAGAAAAACGAAGGGTGGAACCGGCCTCTCAAATACCGACTGGCGACCGTCATCGGGCGCGACCACCTTGGACCTCCTGCCACACAAAATGGAGGCCGTCGGAGTAGTACGATTGTTGGTGCCCTACTACGATTCCCTGTATGTGACAGGGCAATGGAGCCTCATCTAATGATTGTTCGACGGATCGTGGCGGAAACTCCAGGGAGCGTTTGGATCGCCGCCTTCGCCTTCTTCGGACTTCAGCTCGGGTTCGGCCCGCGATATCCCGTGTTTCGGGATGAGTTCTACTACCTCGCCTGCGCGGACCATCTGGCCATGGGCTATGTGGACCATCCGCCGCTGTCAATTCTGATCCTCGCAGGCTGGCGCTCGGTGTTTGGCGATTCCCTGCTCTCTTTGCGCGTCCTTCCTTCCCTGGCCGGGGGCGCCATCGTCCTGCTCACCAGTGCGCTCGCGGGGGCGCTTGGAGGGAGTTCCTTCGCGCGGACCATGGCCGCCGTCTCCGTGCTCGCGGCCCCGTCTCTCTTCGGCATAGCCGGCTTCTATTCGATGAACGCCTTCGACTTCCTGTTCTGGCTGGCTTCGTTCCATCTGGTGCTGCGACTTTGCCGGCTGGAACCTGCGGAGGCGACGCGTACATGGATCGCCCTCGGTGGGGTTCTCGGATTCGGCCTTCTCAACAAAATCAGTGTGTTTGCCCTCGGTGCCGGTATCGCGACGGTTCTGCTGGCCACGTCCTTGCGTGGTCATCTGAGGACCCGAGGGCCGTGGATCGCGGCGGCAATCACTCTCGGCCTGTTCGCGCCCCATGTGATCTGGCAGATTCAAAACGACTGGCCCACCGCCGAGTTCATCAGCAACGCGGGACGCTTGAAGAACGTTTCACTGGGCCCATGGGGGTTCTTCGCCGCCCAGTTCCTCGACTTCGGGCCGCTCAATGCGCTGTTCTGGATTCCGGGACTCATCTGGTTGCTGTTCTTCCCGGGTGCCGGCCCTGGCCGCAGCCTGGGCCTCATCTTCGGCGTCGCTTTCCTTACTTTCATGAACGGCAAGGCCTACTACCTCGCACCGGCCATGCTGGCGCCCCTTGCCGCAGGGGCGGTAGTAGCCGAAATCTGGATCAGCCGTATCCAGCGCGCGTGGGCCAGGCCCACGGTTCTAGTTGCCCTTCTGCTCTCGGCGGCGGTACCGCTCCCCGTGGTCGTGCCCCTCTTGAAGGCCGAGGCGTTAGGCCCGTACCTGCAGGACATCGGAATCGTGCCCAAGGCCGCGGAGAGAAGCGCTCTGGGCGTTCTGCCTCAACATATCGCCGATCGGTTCGGCTGGGAGGAGCTGACCGGGATCGTGGCAGGCGCGTGGAACTCCCTCTCGACCGAGGAACGCGCCCAGGCGATCATCGCCACCAGCAACTACGGGGAGGCCGGGGCCATCAACTACTACGGTCGGGCCCTCGGTCTTCCGCGCGCGGTCAGCCAGCACAACAACTTCTTCTTGTGGGGTCCGGGGAATACTGCGGCCACGACCGTGATCACTGTAGGCATGTCGCGGCAGGATCTGCTGGGGAGTTTTGATGAGGTCGTTGAGGTGACGGCGCTGACCCACCCGCTCGCCATGCCCTACGAGCGCGAACACCCGGTAACGATCTGCCGACGAGCTAAACGTCCGCTGATGGAACTATGGATCGCGGGGAAGAAATTCATCTGACGCACCGCAGCTCAGGACGAGTGCGCGTCAGTTGTGCACACCCGGGGCATCGTGACCGGTGCGGGCGACGTACTCGACATAGGTGCCCGGGTAAATGTGCGGCTCGGTTTCCGTGCCCGACTCGCCGCCGAGCTCGATGACGCGATTCGACAACCCCCGCAGGAACGCTCGATCGTGCGACACGAAGATCATGGTGCCCTCGAAATCCTTGAGGGCCACCACCAGCATCTCTTTGGTGGCGAGATCGAGGTGGTTCGTGGGCTCGTCGAGCACCAGGAAATTCGGAGGATTGTGGAGCATGCGCGCCATGACCAGTCGTGACTTCTCTCCCCCTGAAAGTGACTTGACCTTCTTTTCCACGTCCTCGCCCGAGAACTGAAAGGCACCCAGGGTGCCTCGCAGATTCCCGATGCTGTCGTGCGGGAAGTCCTGAACCATCTGCTCCCACACCGTGAATTCAGGGCTCAGAATGTCCAGCGCCTGTTGGGCGAAGTAACCAAGACGAAGGCTCGCCCCCAGTTTGATGGTGCCCGAGTCGGGTTCAATCGCGCCCGCGATCATCTTGAGCAGCGTCGACTTCCCCGCGCCGTTCTTGCCCATGACGCAATGACGCTCACCCCGGCGGACGATCATCGAGAAGTCCTTGTGAACCACGCGCGCGCCGTAGGCCTTCGAAACTCCTTCGAGCACCGCCACTTCGTCACCCGACCGCGGCGGCGTCTTGAACGAGAAGTTCACCACCACGCGCTTCTTCGGGGGCTCGACGCGTTCGATCTTGTCGAGGGCCTTGATGCGGCTCTGCACCTGTGCCGCTTTCGCAGCGTGGGCGGCGAAGCGATCGATGAAGCGCTGCTCTTTAGCGAACATGGCCTGCTGGCGCGCGAACTGCGCTTCCTGGTTTACTTCGCGCAGGGCCCGCTCGCGCTCGTAGAAGTCGTAATCGCCCGAGTAGACGGTGATCTCGCCGCTGTCGATCTCCGCGATCTTGGTGACGATCCGGTTCATGAAATCGCGGTCGTGCGAGGTCATGAGGAGGGCGGCATCGATCCCCTTCAGGAACGACTCGAGCCAGATGATCGACTCGATGTCGAGGTGGTTCGTGGGCTCGTCCATCAGCAGCACATCAGGCTTGCCGAGGAGCACTCGGGCGAGCGCGACGCGCATCTTCCACCCGCCGGAAAGAGCGCCCACATCGCCGTCGATGGTGGCGTCGTCGAAGCCCAGTCCGTGGAGAACCTCGCGCGCCTGAGCCTCAAGAGCGTAGCCGCCGAGGTGGTCGTACTCCTCCTGAACCGTGCCGAAGCGCTCCAGGATCTTATCCATCTTGCCGGCTTTGTCGGGGTCGCCCATGTCGTGCTGCAGGGCTTCAAGCTCGTGATGGAGGTCGCCGAGACGACCGCTGCCGGCGATCGCTTCGTCGAGCACCGACCGGCCCGACATCTCTTCAACATCCTGGCGGAAGTACCCGATGGTGAGCTTCCGGGGGACAGAGATGTCGCCTTCATCGGCCGTCTCCTCGCCCGTGATCAGGCGAAAGAGCGTGGTCTTGCCCGCACCGTTAGGGCCCACGAGCCCCACTTTCTCCCCGGGATTGAGCTGAAACGCAGCGTCGATAAAGAGGACCTGCTTGCCGTACTGCTTCTGAATGCGGGAGAGGGAAATCATGGCGAGCCAGTGAGTCTAGATGAGGGCCGCTAAATGTCGGCCCTCATCCAGGTGGCGAGGCGACAACAAACACCGTCCGCCGAGCGCGCAGCCTGCCCTTGGGGCAAGCAATCCCATGGCCCCACGAGATGCCCGCGGTGGGGGCGCCCACAAGGGCACGTCGCGCTTTCCGAAGGGCGACGACCTTGAGCAGGAAGAGGGTCGCCCCTGCATCCGAGCGGGCACGTTCCGTTCGTGATTCGGGTCGCGCCCGCACAACCCCAACCGAAACCCGAAACCTGCGGTTGAAAACGCAGGGGCAGGCCTCGTGCCTGCCCTTGCCGTCCGCATCGCGCCCCTTGAAAGGGCGACCACAAGGCCCGCGGCACCCCAACAACGTACGAGTTCAGGGTGGTCGCCCCCCCCTACAATCTCGTCCGCGACGCCCCTACATTCCCTTCGAGATGCGGATGGCGCCGTTGACTGTGGACATCTCCAGTCCGCGGCCGCCGCGGCCGAGTTTGCCGGTGGCTGAGCGCGGTCCCCACTTCTTCGCCACCTCGATCTCGTCGAAATCGCTGGTGATGCCGCCGTTGACCGTCTTCGCGGAGACGTCGAGGTCGACCCCCTCAGGCAGACGGAGGCGGACCGAACCATTGACCGTAGAGAGTTTGATGTTGTCCGCCGAAATCGCGTCGGAGCGGACGTAGGCGCGAATCGAGCCGTTGACCGTGGTCGCTTCGGTGAGGGTTCCCGCGGTGACCTCGATGCTCCCGTTGACCGTGGAGACTGCGGCCTGGCCGTCGACCTCGGCATCGATCGAACCGTTCACTGACCGACCCTCGAAGGTGACACCCTTTGGCACGCGGATCTCGAACTCCACGTTGACATCGTTGTTCCAAACGTTCATGCGGGAACCGCCGGGTTTGCATTCGTTGGGACGGGATGCGTCCTTGCTGGGGTAAACCGCGCAAACCGTCACGCCGCCCGCGTGCGGGACGACGTCGATCTTCACCGATTCGGGATCGCTGCGTCGGCCAGTGCGCAATGCCACCAGTTCAACCTCGGAGCCGTTCGTGGCCGTGGCCCGAATGGGGCCATTGATGCCCCGAACCTCGAAGGTCTTCCCCGCCGCGACCTTGCCGGACCACTTGAACGGAGCGGCCGAACGCTTGGGGCCGCTGAAGCTGTCGGCAAAACCTTCGCCAATCCCCTCAAACCAGGAGGCAATTTCCTCCGCAAAGGAAGCGTGATCCTTGTGCTTGTCGGTCTTGCCATCGGCGAGGGCGGCGGGGGCGACGAGACCTGCCACGGACAGTCCGGCCAAAAAAGTGAATGCGATTCGGGAATTCTTCATGTTGGAGACCTCTCTCTATGTATTCAGTAGACGAGTGCTATCTCGCCGAGGTTCCGCTGGCCCCTGAAATCTCTGAAAATGGCCCGAGGAAGGAGTGTTTTGTTACGCGCTGACCCGGACCCCGGGTGTTACTCGACGGCATAGCCGAGCGCTCGAGCATTGTCTCGGACCCGAGCGTCCCGCGTCACGATCGCCACGAGCGCCGGCGCTTCGTCCAACGCTTCTGCCGTCGCCAGATGCACGGCGTCGAGCGTGCGAATGGGCTCTACCGGGAAGGCACGGCCCACTCGCGCAAGAACGGCCCCCGTCACACCCACGAGGTCGCAACGACGCGCGAACACCTGGAGCGCTCGCATCGCGGCGCGCTCGTGGGCCTCGCTCAGCCGCCCGGTGATCCGCCCCCGGAGGATGGCGCGGGCCGCTTCGGCAAGGGTCAGCGCGGACGTGATTCGCTTTCCCGGCGCGCGAATCGACGCCCGGGCTGCCGCATCACCCTCGATCAGCGCCGCGACCAGCGCACTCGATTCGATGTAACGGGTCGAGAGCAGAAGCGCGGGCTCATTACGCGCCACGCTTCGGCGAGCCGGGCGCGTCGGAGGCGCGCTACGCTTCGCCACGGTCGCTGTCGATCAAGGCTGCGGCGGTGCCCGCCGGGAGCCTGAGGTCCGGCCAGTCCTCAAGCGGGTCCCCGTCCTCGATGGCAGGCCGAATGACGCCGGTTGCCACCAGGTCATCGTAGCGGCTTCGGTGGCCGGCCTTCGGCCTGGACGGAGGCCCGAGTTCGGCGACCACGCGTCCGTGCGCGGTCACCGCGATGCGCTCGCCGGCCTCGATTCGACGGATGTATCGGCTCAGGTTGTTCTTCAGCTCCCGAACGCCAGCTTCCATCATGACCCGAGTATAGCTACATGTGGCCACAATCCCGTTCTTCCCATCGGGCCCCACACACGCGGCTCGGATAAAAGAGGTTCTGAATCCAGCCTCTTCACGGAATGCCCGGCCACCGTGTTCGGATGGGCGCCGATCCGATCCATCTCCGCTCGGCCGGTCCATCGCCACCGTAGAAATCCGTGGAAATGGCGGCATAAAATCCCTTGTCCCTCCAAGGTAAGGAGCCTCGCTTCGTGACCCTTCGCCCAACCCTTCGAATGACAACCCGGCTGGCCGCGGTCAGCCTTTCCCTGCTTTCTTGCCTGGAGTTGAACCCGACTCAGGCGCAAGCGCCGCCGCCCAGAGCTCCCGCTCCTGCGCCCGCGCCCTTGCCCGCGGGGCGCGTGGTGGATGGGACCGGGGCGCCCTTACCACGGGCTCAAGGCGTCGCCTTCGCGGCCTCGTCGATCGACCCCGGCTCCTCAGAATTCGACGCAGATGGCGATGGCCGATTCGTCGTGAAGGATCTCCCCAAGGGCTCCTTTCACCTGGCGGTATTTCCCCGGCAACTGGATACCAAAGCCCCCGCCCCGCGGCTGATGAAGGACCGTGCAACCTGGGAATCCACAATATGAATGGACGCTGGCATCGCGGTGCGGGCGCGCCTCTTGGACCAGCATGGCGAGCCGGTCGAGGGCACGGTCCGCTTCTTGTCGATCTCGGGCGTGGACCTTCCGGACTCGATTCGTCTTCGCCAAATCGTGGCACGAGCCGACGCCGATGGCCGACTTCAGTTCAACAGCCCGGAGACCCACACTGGCACCCTTACGGTGGAGGTCCGGCCGGGTGAACCCCTCACGATTACCGTTCCGGTAACAGTCAAGTCAAAATCCAGATCATGACATCCAGACTCCAGAACGAGTCGGTCCAGCGTTTCCTCGCCCACGCAAGGGTGGAGACACCCCTGATTTGCGGCCCCATGTACCCCTGCAGCAACCCCGAACTGGTGGCTGCGGTCTCCGCCGCCGGGGGGCTGGGGGTGGTCCAGCCCATCTCCTTGACCTACGTGCACGGCCACGACTTCCGCGAAGGCCTGCGGCTGATCAACAAGCTCTCGGGAGGAAAGCCCATCGGCATGAACGCGCTCATCGAGGCGTCCTCCGAGACCTACAAGCGCCGGATGAACCAGTGGGTGGATATCGCCCTCGAAGAAGGAGTGCGCTTCTTCGTAACCTCGCTTGGCAATCCGCGGTGGATCGTGGAGAAGGCCCACGCGGCGGGTGCCCTCGTCTATCACGATGCCACCGAACGGCGTTTCGCCGAGAAGGCCATGGCTGCGGGTGTGGACGGTCTTATCGCGGTCAACAAGCATGCGGGCGGCCATCTGGGTGGACTGGCAAAGACCGAACTGTTCCTCGAACTCCAGGACTTCGGGCTGCCCGTGATCTGCGCGGGGGGCATCGGCGACGAAACCGAATTCGTCCACGCTCTTGACATCGGCTACGCGGGCGCCCAGCTCGGGACGCGATTCATCGCCACCGACGAATGCAAGGCGCCGACCGCGTACAAGCAGGCCATCGTTCAGGCCACGGCCGCGGACATCGTGACGACCGAGCGGCTCTCCGGAGTGCCCGTCGCGGTCCTGAATACTCCGTCGGTGCAGCGCCTCGGCCAGAAAGCAGGACCGATCGCGCGCTTCCTGCTGAAGGGCCCCAAGACCAAGCACTGGATGCGCACGATCTACGGATTGCGCTCGATCTGGGCGCTCAAGAGGGGCCTCGGACGCGACGCCCCGGAGAAGGATTTCTGGCAGGCGGGCAAGAGTGTCGCCACCATCTCGTCGATTGAACCCGCGGGCGACATCGTCCGCAAGTTCAGAACTGCGCTCGACGAGAATTAAGCGGGGGTCGTGAGTGAGGGGGGTCAACCGCGCGGCCTGGCGGTAGCGGGTCCTGAAGGAGCCGCGAGAGAACCCGTCAGGGGCGCGTCGCCTATGCTCCCTCACTCATATGAGCGAAGCCATTCTGAAGACCCGCGGTATTTCCAGGCTCGAATCCGGGCATCCCTGGATCTTCAAATCGGACGTCGAACCCGTGGAGGCGGAGAACGGCGCCATCGTGGACGTGGTGGCGAAAGGACGTTTCCTCGGCCAGGCCTTCTACTCCGAGCATTCGGAGATCACACTGCGCGTGCTGTCGCGCGGCGCGCTTTCCGATACCTGGTTGTCGGATCGCATCGAGGCCGCGGTACGATTTCGCGACGAGACGCTGGGGTTTTCAGGCCGCGCCTGTCGTCTGGTTCATGGCGAGTCTGATGGACTGCCTGGTCTGATTGTCGATCGTTATGGCGACATCCTGGTTGTGCAGATCCTCGCCGCACCGATGGAATCTCGCATCGGCACGGCGGTCGATGCTCTGGTGACCCAGCTCAAGCCGCGGGGCATCCTGGCGCGCAACGACGTAAAAGTTCGAGACCGGGAGGCCCTCCCGCGCGAGGTGAAAACTCTGTGGGGCGAGGTAAGGGAATCGGTGGAGATTCAAGAGGATTCGGTGACCCTGACCGTCGATGTGGTCCACGGTCAGAAAACAGGCACGTTCCTCGATCAGTCGGCGAACCACATTCTGTTTGGCAAACTCGCGCATGGCCGCGTCCTTGACGCGTTTTGTCACGATGGCGGTTTCGGTTTGCAGGCGGCGCACAACTCCGCGGTGCGCGAAGTGGTGGCGGTGGACATCTCGCCCGAGGCCCTGGTCCGGGCCCAGGCGAACGCCGCTCGGAACAACCTCACCCTGCAGACGGTGGAAGCGAACGTCTTCGACTTCCTCACCGACGAAGTCGCAGCCGGTTCGCGCTACGACACCATCGCCCTCGACCCCCCGGCCTTCGCAAAGACCAAGGCGGCGCGCGACGCGGCCTGGCGCGGCTACAAGGAGATCAACCGTCGCGCGCTGCAACTCCTCGAACCGGGCGGGCTGCTGCTCACCTGCTCATGTTCGTACCACGTAAGCGAGGAAGACTTCGAAGCGGTGGTGGCGGATGCCGCCGCCGATTCCGGCATCACCGCCCAGATCATCGAGCGGCGCTCTCAGTCGGCCGATCACCCGGTCCGCCTCGGCATGCCCGAGACGAGGTACCTGAAGGCCCTGGTGGTAAGGAAGCTGGAATAGGGAAGGTCAGCGCCCCGGCGCGTGCCTGAGTTAACGCCGTCACTCCCTCGAAAGCGGGCCACTTTCCCGACGACTCTGCCACCCGGGCGCCGTATGCCCAGCTCTGAGACGGCTCCTTTCGTCTCAAATGAGCGGATAGCTGCTTTTCGTATCGAATGAACGGATAGCTGCTTTTCGTATCAAATGAACGGATAGCTGGGAAGTGGATCCCGGCTTCCGCATGCCGAACGGAACGGCTGCGCCGGGACGACGGAACACCGTCATTCCGCGACCGGGGAATCCCCACACGACCACGCCGTCATTCCCGCGAAAGCGGGAATCCACGGGACAAAAGAGTTGCCATCAGGGGACCTCCTTCGGATGGACAGGATCCTAGGATGTGTGAACGTGAAGCAACCCTGCGTCTACTTGCTCGCCAGTCATCGAAACGGCATTCTCTACGTCGGCGTCACTTCCAACCTCACCCTTCGGGTTTGGGAGCATCGCCGCGACTTCCTTCCTGGTTTTACGTCGACGTACGGAGTCCATCGATTGGTCTGGTTCGAGCGCCATGATTTCATGGAGTCAGCAATCCGTCGGGAAAAGGCGATCAAGAAATGGAGACGAACCCGGAAGATCGCGATGATCGAGAAGAACAACTCACAATGGGAGGATCTCTATCCCGAGCTGACGAAGGGATAGTCGGGGGATTGGCCAGTGTCCTCTCGATCCAAGGCACGCACAATTCGAAGGCTTGAGTAGGCGAGCTCGGCGCCTTGTGTCGTGTGAGGCGGCGCTTTTCGTATCAAATGAGCGGATAGCCGGGAAGTGGATCCCGGCTTCCGCAACCCGAACGGAAAGGCTGCGCCGGGATGACGGAGCGCTGTCATTCCCGCGAAAGCCGGAAGCCACGCGCAAAACCGCCGTCACTCCCGCGAGAGCGGGAATCCACTTCCCGAGGACTTTGACACCCAGGCGCCGTATGCCCAACTCTGAGACGGCTCCTTTCGTAACAGATGAGCGGGTAGCTGCTTTTCGTATCAAATGAACGGATAGCTGGGAAGTGGATCCCGGCTTCCGCAACCCGAACGGAAAGGCTGCGCCGGGATGACGGAGCGCGGTCACTCCTGCGGAAGCCGGAAGCCACGCGCATGGCCGTCTGCTCACGATTCAAGACGGGTGACGTCACCGCCGGAGACTACACCCTCGGCGTGGAAGCACTGCCGTGGTTGACGATCGGCAAGTCTCCCCCCTCGATCCGAGGCTGGCAGGTAATTTGGTCTGCGGGATTCAGTGGCTACTTCGTCTTCGGCAATTTCATGGTCATCGGGTCGCGCAGCGGGAGTTCCGTGATCTTGCCGGTCGCGAGTTTCTCGACCGTGATGTCGTGCTTGGAGTCGCCCTTCGCGATCTCCGCGTGGTTGCCGACCACCAGGGTGATCATCTTCTCCGGGACGAGATACTGCTTCGCCACCCGCTGAATGTCCGCAGGGGTGACCGCCTGGATCTTGTCGCGGTAGGTCGCCCAGAAGAGTGGATCGCGCTTCGTGTACTCGTCGCTGGCGAAAAGACCCGCCTGCTGGGCCTTCGACTCGAAGTTGCTCGGGAAGGTCTGGATCAGGTTGTTCTTGATCGTGACCAGTTCTTCCTCGGTCACCGCCGTCTCGCGGATCTTCCTGATCTCCTCGAACACAAGCTGCAACGCATAGGCCACGGTCGAACTCTTCGACTGAAAAGCCGCGCGGAAGCGACCGGGGTAATAGGTTCCAAAACCGATGCCGCTGCCCGCCGAGTAGGCGAGCCCTTCGTTCGAGCGAACCGTCTTGGTGATGCGCGAGGTAAAGCCGCTGCCCCCGAGGATCTCGTTCATCACTTCGAGCGCGTAGATGTCGGGTGATGTGCGCATCACGGAAGGCAGCCCCACCGAAACCCGGCCCTGGTTCACGTCCTTCTGAATCCGGTAGACCCCGGGAGCGGCGGGCTTGATCCCCTGGGGAATGAGGCCCACCACGCGCCGGGGCGAGGGCCAGGCCGAAAAGGCCGCCTCCAGCTTCTTCGCCATCTCCGCCTTCGTGAAGGCTCCCGACACCGCCAGAATCATGTTCGCCGGGTAGTAGTACGTCCGGTGGAAATCGGCGAGATCCGCCGGGGTGATCGAGTTGATCGAGGCCTCGTTGCTGAATCGGTTGCTGACATGGTCGTCGCCATAGAGCAGCACGGAGAACTCGCGGGCTTCGATGGCTTCCGATTCGTCGTTCCGCTTCTTCATATCCTGAAGGATCTGGTCCTTGGCCAGCTTCAGGCGGTCCTCCTGGAAGCGCGGCTCGCGCAGCATCTCGAGGAAGAGCTTGAGCGAGTCGTCAAGGTTGTCGGATAGACAATTGAGCGAGGCTCCGGCTGAGGTGTCGCCCATCGAACTGCTGATCTGCGCGGCCAGAAAATCGGCACGCTCGTCAAACTGCTCCGCGGTGAGCGACTTCGTGCCGCCGGCCCGCATCTGCGCGCCGGTGATACGAGCGAGGCCTTCCTTGCCCACAGGCTCCAGCCAGCCGCCCGCGCGCACCGTTACCTGAATGTTGACGAGGGGCAGAGCGCGGTCTTCCAGGATGTACGCCACCATCCCGTTGCTCAGGACGACACGATGGTCCTTGGAAGCGGGCGGGGTGAAGGTAAGAGGCGCATAGGTGAGCTTCTCCGGATGGTCGGCCATCTTTTGCGCGGAGACGAACGAAGCGGCGAGGACGATGGGGAGGCTGAGAGCCGCAATTCCGTGGAGTTCCATGACTACTTCTTCCCTTCCTTCTCAAGTTCAGCCACCCGCTCTTCGGCTTTCTTCATCAGCAGATCGAAGAGCGGTTTCATCTGGGGCGGCACCTGACCAGCCTGGCCGCGCATCTGATCGAGC
>CAZFQH010000020.1:0-16597 GCA_964520805.1 uncultured Acidobacteriota bacterium
TCTCGACACACGAGCCTCGACTACTGCCCCTCGTCTGTGTGGGCGCGGGGCTCGGGGTCGGCATCACGCTCGAGCGGACCGCGCGCTCCCGCTTCGGGCCTGTGACTCCGGTTCTTGCAGTCGGGGCCACAGCCGCGTTCCTCGCCGCAGCGGACGACGATGCGGCGACGAGGTTCGATCGCGCGCGCGTCATCGACGGAGCCTATGTTCAGGCGGCGACCTGGATCGACGGCCGTCGGCCGACAGGCCTCGTCTTCGTCAATGCCGACCTGATCGGCTTCCCGGTCGGCTGGTGGCTTGCGGGCCTCGTCGAGGCGCCCGTAGTGGCCGGCGTCGACGCGAGGTTCCAGGCCTTCCCGGCCGCGCGTCCGCTCGGCGCGGCCGTCGCCCGGGTCTTCGAGCCGGGCCTGACGTGGCCCCTGGCCGCCCAACGCGCGAGCGAGAGCGGCGCGACGTTGCTGGTCACCCGCAAGGCCGACTACCCAGACTGGACAGAGTGGGCGCGCGCAAGCCGTCCCGCCTTCGAGAACGACTCGTTCGTCGCCTTCGACGTCCTTCCGAAGCCCGGGCCCGAGGCGCGCTCCCGGTCCTCGCCGCAGTGACGCGACCGCGCGGAGGCTTCCGCCGGTCCCGGCGGGCGCAAAGCGGCGCTGCTCGCGGCGGCACGCTTCGACTCACGTCGTTCGTTCCTTTATGCTCGCCTGGAGCAGGGGCCTTGACCCGTGCCGCTCGGGACAGCGGAAGACTGGCGCTCGGCTGGTGCGGCCTTGGCGGCGCGATGGTTGGATTCGCGCTCCACTACTTCCACGTCTTCTGGTTCAGCGCGACGCTGCCGACCTTGGCCCACGGGGTCTGACGGGTACTCCGGGACTGCGATCAACTCGGAGCGGTGCGGCCAGAGGCAGGCCTCGATCCAGGCGGCGAGGCTCGCGCCGAGAACGACGGTGATGGACATGTCCCCGAGCAGCAGCACGCCCTTCGGCCAGTGGAATCCCCATGAGGTCGTCATCATCGGCGCTCCCGTCACCAGCGCGAGCAACGCCGCGATCGCCATCACCGCCGGCCGAAAGCCTCGCCAGCCCGGGTAAGGGCCCCACCACAGGAGGGCCCCGACCAGAACCGGCAGCAGGAAGACCAGGCGGTAGTCGTGCGAGGCCCCAACCAGGAAGGGCGCCAGCAGGACGCCGCTCCCGCCCAGCACCAGGTTCGCACCGAGCGCGGGGGCGGAGTCGATCGAGGGATCGCGGGCCGCGGGCAGCACGCTGAGCGCGGCGATGAGGACCAGCAGTCCGATCCCGCAGGCGCGATAGACGTTCCAACGCTCGAGCAACGGGGCGTCGAGCCGGTACGGCAACGGCTCGCTCGAGAACCAGGTCGAGAGAAGGACCGGGCTGCCGAAGGACGACCGCGTGGTGACCGGCTCGTTCGACCGCGACGCCGACATCGCCTGGCGTACCTCCGGCAGCGAGGTCAGGAGCCAAAGCGTGCTCGCGACGAACGCGGTGACGGCGAGCGGGCGACGGCGGCCCGACCCCAGGAACGGAAGAAAGAGGCCGACCGGAAAGTACTTCGTGCCGACGGCAAGCATGGCGGCGATCGCGCCAACGGCGCCCCAGAGGCGGGATCGAGCCGACAGGGCGAGCAACGCGATCACGGTCAGCAGTAACCCGATGGCCTCGACCTGCCCGCGCTCGACCATCAGCATCGCCGGCGGGCTGACCGCCGCGACCGAAAGCGCCAGCGCTGCCGCGGCCAGGGTCGTGCTTCCGCCGGCCCAGCGCCAGACCAGCACACCGGCCAGGAGCGCGATGGCCGTGACATACAGCGCGGCGAGAAGGACGCCCAGGGCGCGGGTGTCGCCGAGACCCAAGCCGAGCCGGGACAACAGGCGCGCGGGTGCGACGACATACGGCTGGAACGGCCGGCCGTAGGGGTCGCAGGCGGTGACGTCCGTCCCGCCGCGGAGGCAGTCGGCGGTCGCCGTGATGTTGCTGAGGTCGGCGAAGGACGTCAACCCTCCCGCCTTGGGCTCCATGCGCTCGATGCCCCAGGCCGACCAGGCGCCCGTCGAGATCAGCCACCCCAGGCACAGCGCGGTGACGAGCGGCGGAAGGACGGCCACCGCCACCCGCGCCGCGGCGGCGTGATCCGGCGATCGCGGGCGGGTCACGGCCGATGTTAGCCTTTCTCGCCCAGCGGCTGCGTAGAATCCGCGGCGGTGATTCGCCGTGCCACTCGACTACTGCGCGAGGTCCGAGCCCGCTACGCGCGAGCCGGCCTAAGCGGCAATCTCCATCTGCTGAGGCGCGCGCTACGTCTCAGCGTCGCGGGCGCGCGCACGACGGCTCGCACCGGGCGCGAGCCGCGCGTCATCGTCTCGCTGACGACGCTCCCCAGCCGCATCGCCCGGATTGGGCCGGTGCTGCGGTCGCTCCTCGACCAGGACGAGCCGGCGGACGAGATCCGGCTCCATCTTCCGTCGTCCTCCAGGCGCGAGGGAACACCGTACTCGATTCCGGACTTTCTGCGCGGTGTCATTGGCCTGAGCGTCGTGCATTGCGACCGGGACTGGGGCCCGGCAACCAAGCTCCTGCCGGTGCTGCAGGCCGAACGCGAGAGCAACGTCGTCATCATCGCCGCAGACGACGACGTGATCTACCCGCCAGACTTCGTCGCCAACCTGCTCCGCTGGCAACAGGCGCGCCCCGGCTGCGCCCTGGGCCTGCGTGGCTGGTCGCTGCCGCCTTCTCTCGATTGGCGCGAGACGCAGACCCGCTACGGCACGGAGGTGACTGAACCGCAACGGGTGGACGTGATCACCGGCACTTGGGGAATGCTGGTCGAGCCCCGGTTCTTCGACGCCGCCGTCCTCGACTACTCGGGCTTTCCCGCCGACGCCTTCTTCGTCGACGACATCTGGCTGAACGGCCACCTGGCGCGCCGCGCTGTCCCGAGGCTGTTGGTGCCGTGCCGGTTGGCCCCGCTGCCGACACCAATCGGGTGGATCAACGGCCTGACCTACGCGGAGAACGCCGACGGCGGTCGCAACAACCGGGTGATCGAGGCCTTTCGGGACGCCTGGAGCGCACCGCCGTGATCGCGGCGTTGGCGGCCCTCTCCGCTGCCGCGGCGATCGGCGCCGGCTGGGTTGCGTTCAGGCGATTGTGGTGGAGAAGGGTCCACTGTCACTCGCCGCTCGGCCCGACGGTGGGGCTCGCGGAGGTCCTGGCCGCCTTCGCCGACATCGGGGCATTGGGGGTGAGCACTCTGCCCCCCCAACTCAGAGACGACCAACGCTGCCGCTTGGGCCGAGCGACTCCGCGGCCTTCTGAATACGGGCTTGGGTGGCATGGTATTTGAACAAGTCGCGCGATTCGTCGACGGTGAGCGATGCTCACCGGGTCGGGAACGAGGGCGACAAGGCTCATGCGCCACGTTTCGTGTGTCAACTCGTAGTTTGCGAGCCGCGGCCGCCCCCGGGCTCACCCGCTATCGGGCCATACCCCCGGCGTTCGGTGTGCCAGACCGGTTGCTCTCGATCGCCTGGGCTGCGGTGAAGGGCGAGTCGGCCACCCCCGCCTGAAGCGTGCGCGATCGGGCTGGGCAAAATGGTGAGCGACACCACCAGGCGGCGCTTCGCTCGTCCGGCCCGGGCCGCGGGCAGCGTGGCCGCGGCGCCGAGACGCAAGGCGACTCGACAGGAGGCGCAAGTTGTCGCGCAGGCCGCCACGGCCGTAGCGGGCCCACGCCTCGCGAAGCAGTCGCTGGGCCGGATCATCGGTCCTTCCGCAACGCCTTGAAGGGCACGGCGAGCAGCCAACCGAGCACCACCAGCAGGCTGTGCAGCTCCTCCCACAGGGCCTGGGGCAGGCTGTAAGGCGCGCTGCGGCCCTTGTCCTGGCGGCAGGGGACGAGGTACCGGCCACCGTAGCGGTAGACGAGGAGCAGGCGCGCCTGCTTGGGAATAGCGATGGCCATGCCGCGCCAGGCGAGCCTCGAGAGGTCGCTGACCAGCCGCCTCGGCACGTCTTCGTGCACCGGCCGCACTCGGCTGCGCAGGGTCTCGCCGTCCGTGTCGTAAGGGTAGATGTCCACGAAGAACGGGCTGCGCAGGTCTTCGACCCGCGCCAGCCGTCCCAGGGCACCCGCGCCCAACAGCAAACGGTAGCGCCTCGCCGCGAACGGCGTCCGCAGCTCCGCGATCCGCGGCAGCTCGTCCGCCAGCACGCAGAGGTCGGCATCCTTGTCGCCGAGTATGAGATCGCCCTCGCGAATCAAGCCCAACAGAGTACCGAAGTCGGCCCAGTAGCGGATCTCGCGCTCGTCGAGGAGCGCGCAGGTATCGGCCAGGCAGCGACGCAGCACGCGGCGCCGCCAACGATCGAGCATCGCGATCGCGATGCATACGGCCGCCGCCACGCCGGCAAGCAAGAGCAGAGCCGCCATCATGCGTCCCTCATCGCCACAGCGTAAGCGAAACGAGCGCGGTGAGGGTAAACGAAACGAGCGCTCGTTCTGCCACGTGATCGAGCAGTATGAGACGGACGAACGGGCCTCACAAGACCGAACGCCCGCCGCAAGCTGCAGGTGGATATGAAGGCGAAGGAGGCCACCTACCTTGGCCCGCGGTTAAAGGAAGCAGTCATCACCCCGGGTTAGGAAGACTCAGCCGCCCGCATCCACCGGGTCTTGCAGGATCGCCGCACAACCATGTCGCACACCCTCTCCGACGGACCCCGGAGGCCGCCTGTATCATCGGCGGCTCTGAAGATCGCCCTGCTCTGCGACTGGTTCCTGCCGAAGGTCGGCGGCATCGAGTTCCACCTGAACGACCTGGCCCGCGGCCTCGCCCGGCGCGGCCACGACGTGCGGGTGATCGCCACCTGCCCGGGACCGGCCGCGGTGGACGGCGTCGCGGTCGAGCGCCTGCCGGGCCGGCGCATGCCGCGCTGGGGCTTCTCGCTGTTCGGCGCGGCCACTCGCCGCGCGCTGCTGGCGGCGCTCGACCACCATCGCGTCGACGTGGTCCACGCCCACGGCGGCACTTGGACGCCAGCGGCCTACGGCGGGGCCTGGCTGTGCCAGCGCCGCGGCGTGCCGACGGTGCTCACCGTGCACTCGGTGCTCGACGGGCTGGGGCCCATGGTGCCGGCGTTCGCGGCCGTCTTTGGCACCGCGGCCTGGAGCCTGACCTGGAGTGCGGTCGGCGAGGACGTCGCCCGCCGCCTGCGCCCCCACGTTGGCGGGCGCCGCGTGCGGGTGCTGGCGAACGCGGTGGACGAGGTGTTCTGGCGCGCGACCGGCGCCGCGCCGCCGGAGCGCGGGCCGGCCGTGGAGCTGGTGGCGGTGATGCGGCTGACCCGCCGCAAGCGCGGCCGGGAGCTGCTGCACGCGTTCGCCCGCGCGCGCGCCATCAGCCGCGTGCCGCTGCGGCTCAGCATCGTCGGCGACGGCTACGAGCGCGGTCGGCTGGAAGCGCTGGCCCGGCGGCTGGGCCTGGGCGAGTCCGTCAGTGTCATGGGCTTCCGCCCGCGGAGCGAGGTCCGCGACCTGCTGGCTCGCAGCGACGTCTTCGTGCTGCCTTCTGTCCAGGAGTCGTTCGGGATCGCCGCCCTCGAGGCCCGCTGCGCGGGGCTGCCGGTGGTCACCTTCGCGCGCAGCGGGGCCAGGCAATTCCTCGAGCACGGGCGCTCCGCGCTGCTCGTGGACGACGACGCGGCGCTGACCGCGGCCCTCGTCCGCCTCGCCGAGGACGGCGCGTTGCGACGGCGGCTGCGGGGCCACAACCGGGCGGCGCCCAACCCGTACCCGTGGTCGACGGTGCTGGACGCCCACGAGGAGGCCTACCGGGACGCCCTGTCCGGGCGTTAGACCAGAGACCTTGGCCTCCGCAACATTGCTCGCGCAGGTCAAGTTTCACTGGCAACGGTCCCTGAGCTGGTCGAAGGGACCTCGGGGTGGCTTCGACAGGCTCAGCCATCGTTCGATGGGTCTGAGGCAGGGCCTCGTTAGGTCTTCCATGATGTTCACCGTCGGGCTGCTAGTGTGGTGGCTGGATGCGGCCACGCAAGCCCCGACGGACGCTTAGCCGAGAGCGGTTCCTCGCCGGAACCCTTAGTCTCGAAATCGAAAGCGAGGCGGCCAAATGATCAACAGTCTCTACCGGGCCGGACAGAACGCGTTCTGGGATCGGCTTGGCCGGGTGTTGGCCGCGCGGGGCGTCACCGCGGACGCGGTGACGATCGCCGCCATGTTTCTGAGCGCCGCCAATTCCCTCGCTTTCCTGGCTCATCGGAATCCTCTGGTCTACGGGCTCCTGCTTGCTCTCACCGAACTGCTCGATAACGTCGACGGCGCGGTGGCTCGGGTCAGCGGCCGCAAGACCAGATACGGATCTTTCCTCGATGCCGCCACCGACCGGTACAAGGAGGCGCTCAGTCTCTTCGTCGTGTGCTGGGTGACCGGACACTGGATCGCGGGCTTCGCCGCGGTCACCGGCTCGTTGCTTGTGAGCTACCACCACGCGCGGGCGTCGATGGAGGGGGCTGCCGCCACGACCGGCGGCGTCGATTTCTTCGAGCGATTCGAGAGAGTGGCCACCCTGGTGCTTGGCCTCGTCTGCACTAAGTTCCTCCCGCCCGGAATCTTCTTCGGGGCGTCCGCACTCTTTGGCGCCATCGTGGCGATCGCGGTCTTTTCCCATCTCACCGCGATCCAGCGGCTGTGGCGCGCACGGCGCGTGCTGAAGGACCTGGACCGCGCCTTGTCCCCGCCGCCCGATCAATCTCGATGAACGCCGATCCGCGGCCGGAGCGGAAGTCTCCGGCGAGACGACGCACAGCCCTGCTGGTGTGCCGCCTGTAGGCGGGTTTGCCCTGCGCAATCAAGCCCCTCGTGACGGGAGCGTTGTGCGCCTCGGTCACGGTGTCTTTGGGGCGGCAGCTCTCCTTATTCAGCGCCTTCGTGGTGGCGGTGGAGTTTCCGGACTTCCGCGAGAGCCCTGGGGTGATGTTGGTGAACTGCCCGCGGCCTTCGTGCCCGAAAGCGGTCTCGTCGGTCTCATTTGGGGTCTTGTCGCCGGAAGTGCCGCTCGTACTAACTTCTCCCCTACCCCTTGCTCGCCCAGCACGCGCGGCATCTCTTCGGCGTGCGTCTGAGAACGTTCTGACCCCGACTCCGGCGATATAGTCAGCGAGCCCATGACCGTGCGCACCTCACCGAGCCAGGCGCTGCGGGCCCTGATGGCACGATCGGGCGGGAGCTACCTCCTCGAGGCCCACAGCGCGGTCGCAGCACGCATCGCTTTCGAGGCGGGCGTGCCGGGCCTGTGGGCCTCATCCCTCACTCTCTCCTGCGCCCAGGGCGTGCGGGACAACAGCGAGATGACCATGACCGAGGCCCTGCAGGCGCTCGAGTCGATGACCACGGCCGTGCCCTGCCCCGTGCTTTTCGACGGCGATACCGGCTACGGGACCTTCGGGCACTTCCAGATGCTGGTAAAGCGGTTGCAGTCCCGGTCGGTCGCCGGAGTGGCCATCGAGGACAAGGTATTTCCAAAGACGAACTCGTTCCTGCGCTCCGAGCAACAGGAGCTTTCGCCCATCGAGGAGTTCTGCGGAAAGATCCGCGCGGGCAAGGATGTCCAGCGCGATGCCGATTTCGTTATCGTGGCCCGCACCGAGGCGCTGATCGCTGGTCTCGGAATGGGCGTCGCGATCGAGCGGGCCGAACGCTATGTAGACGCGGGAGCAGACGCCATCCTCATTCACTCGAAGGCCCAGACCTTCACTGAGATCTCCGAGTTCATGCGCCGGTTCTCCCGCCGCGTGCCGGTGGTGTGCGTACCCACCACCTACTACAGCACACCGCCCGAGGCCTTCGCCGAGGCCGGAATCAGTCTGGTCATCTGGGGTAACCACATGCTGCGCGCGTCCGTGCAGGCGATGAAAGAGACGGCCCGCCGGATCGCGGCCAGCGGTTCGGCCCGGGAGGTCGAAGGGCAGATCGCGAGTGTGCCCGATCTGTTCCGGTTGCAAGACGCCGAGGGCCTCTTCGACCTCGAGCGCATCTACGCCCAGGGTGAGACGCGACGCGCCATCGTCCTCGCTGCTTCCCGCGGCTCCGGGCTTCAGTCGCTGACCGTCGATCGGCCGAAGTGCATGATTCCCGTGGCCGGCGAGCCCGTGATCTCGCGCCTGGTGCGCCATTTGCGCGCCTGCGCGGTGCGCGACATCCTCGTGGTGCGTGGATACCGGGGCGATGCTATCAAGCTCCCGGGAGTGACCTTTGCCACCAACGAAAGGTTCGAGGAAACCGGCGAGCTCCGCTCGCTGTCTCTGGCGCGTGAGGCGATCGCGGACGACGTAGTGGTGGTTTACGGCGATCTCCTGGTCAAGCGCTACGTGCTGCACGAGCTGCTCGCCTCGTCGTCGGAGATCGCCATCGTGGTCGATGTCAGCCGCGACTTCCTCACCGGCGGCCGGGTGGCCGACCGGGTGCGCCTCGCCGGGCACCCAAGGGCTCGTTACGACGAGTCCCCGCGGCGGCTGGCGGCGATGTCGGAAGAACTTCCCGACGCCGAGACCGATGGCCAGTGGATCGGCTTGATGCGCGCGCGCGGGCAGGGTGCGACCCGGCTCGCTGCCTGTCTCGACGCCGTGCTGCGCGAGCCGGGGGGAGAGCGCCTGGCCATGAGCGCCGTGATCATGCGGCTTATCGAGACCGGTTCGAACATTAATGTCATCACGATCCAGAACGACTGGTCCGACGTGGACGAAGTGGGGGATGTGGTGAGCGCGGTGGTCGAGTAGCCATGCCCCTCGATCCGCGCGTTCTTTTCGACGCCCTGCGCGCCGCGGGGGTGCGCGAGTTTTCGGGCGTGCCGTGTTCCATCCTCGATCCCCTCATCATGGCCGCGGAAAGGGACAAGGCGGGGGCCTATATCCCGGCCTCGGTCGAGGGAGAGGCGGTGGCGATCGCCGCGGGGGCGTGGCTCGGCGGAAGTATGGGAGCTGTGCTGCTGCAAAACTCCGGTCTCGGCAACACCGTCAATCCCCTCGCCTCACTCGCCATTCCCTACCGCATTCCCATGATCCTCATCGTCTCGTGGCGTGGCGAGCCGGGGAGGGAGGACGCCGTTCATCACTATCCAATGGGCGCCGCCACACTCGGGATGTTCGAGTTGTTCGGACTTCCCTTCGAGGTCCTCCGGCGGAGAGCGATCTCCACGCCGTGGCCTCCCGCGCGTATGGCGCGGCGGGTGAACGGCGTCTTCCCGCGGCCATCGTGGTGCCCCGCGGGCTCTTCCTCAAGCCGCCCCCTGGCCCGAAGCCCACGACGGCCGCCGCTCCCGCTCCCACGCCCGTCCGGGTCTTCGCGGGGTCCATGCTGCCGATGCGCCCCGATGTCATGCGACGGATCCTGGATCGCTTCGGCGAGGCCGCGGTGGTATCGACCACGGGCTATGCCTCGAGGGAACTCGCTTCCTACGATTCCGTCCGCCATTTCCCGATGCAGGGTTCGATGGGCTTCGCTCTCGGCATTGGCCTCGGCCTCACTCGCGCCGCCCCCAAAGGGCCAGTGGTGGTGATCGACGGCGACGGCGCGCTCATCATGCGCCTTGGGTCGCTCGCCACCGCGGGCCATCTCTCGCCCGCGGGCCTCGTGCATTTCGTTCTCGACAACGGCGCCTACTCTTCCACCGGCGGCCAGGCCACGGTCTCGCCGAACGTCGTCTTCGCAGCCATCGCTCTGGCTTGTGGTTACCCACGGGCGGCCTCGTGCCGTGGTGAGGAGAGTCTCGATCAGGCGCTTGAGTTCGCCCACGCCGCGGACAGCACCGGGCCCGTTCTGGTGCGCATCATGATTTCCCTCGAGGAACCCGAGCCCCGGGAGCGCCCCGCGGTGGCTCCGCCCGATATCGCATTGCGCTTTCGTGACGCACAAAAACGCGCCTGATGTCTCGCAACCCCGTCACCGCCGTGATACTCGCCGCGGGTGAGGGCACGCGCCTCGCCGGTGTCTGGAACCGTCCCAAGGGTTTGCTCCGGTTCGGACGCGAGACCCTCATTGAACGCTCGCTGCGCCTTCTGCGCGCGCGGGGATTCACAACCATCGTGGTGGTTACGGGATACGAGGCCGCCGAATATGACCGGGTCCTTGGCGGCAGTGTCTCGGCGATCCGCAATCCGGACTATGCGACCACGGGTTCGATGGCCTCCCTCGCGAAAGCGCTTGACCTGGTGAGGGAGGATTTTCTTCTCCTTGAAAGCGACCTTGCGTATGAAGCTCGCGCCCTCGATGCTCTGCTCGCCGCCCCGGAACCCGATGTCGTTCTGGCGTCCGCCCCCACCTTCGCAACCGACGAGGTTTGGATCGATGCGCCGGAAGGGAAAGTTCGCGCGCTCAGCAAGATCGCGGCGCTCGACGCGCGCCACGGGGAGTTCGTGGGACTGAGCCGCATCTCGGTGCCCCTGGCGCGCCTGATGTGGGATGCGTTCATCGGTTACGTGAAGGCCGAGGGCCACGCTCGCATGTCCTATGACAGCGAGGCGCTGCCTCTGGCCGCCGCGGTGCGCCCGGTGTCACTGCTCCTTGTTCCGGACCTGCTCTGGGGCGAGGTGGACGATGCGTTTCACCACGCTCGGGTTCGGGACCGGGTCTGGCCGCGGCTCGATGAGCCGGAAGAGGAGTGATCGAAGCCATGGAACGTCGCGTCCTTCTGAATCCGGGTCCGGCTACGACCTCCGAGACGGTCAAGCAGGCTCTCGTCATGCCGGACATCTGTCCGCGCGAGATCGAGTTCACTTCGTTGCTCGCGGAGGTGCGATTGCGGCTGGCGCGGATTGCCGGAGATCCTGGGCTGATTTCGGCCCTTCCCATCGCGGGCAGCGGCACGGCCGCGCTCGAGGCCGCCTTCGAGTCGTTTGTTGGCGAGGGTCTCGTCCTGATCGTCGACAATGGAGACTACGGTCGGCGTCTCGTCGAGATCGCGACCCGCCTCGGCCTTCGCCATCGTGTGGTGTCGTTCGGATGGGGAAACGCGGTCGACGTCGTGCAGGTCGAGGCTTCGGTGGGAGCAGGCGGGGAGCGCGCCACCCACATCGCTTTCGTTCATCATGAGACCAGCACCGGGATGCTCAATCCGATCGAGGAGGTCGTAGCGATGGGCCGGCGCCTTGGAGTCGTACCGATCGTCGACGCCATGTCGAGTTTCGGCGTGCTGGAAACCCCGGTGGGCCCGAACGGGAGCGGGGTGGTGGTGTCAAGCGCCAACAAGTGTCTGCAGGGGCATGGCGGATGTGTCGTTCGTCATCGTCTCGAAAGCGGTAGTCGAGGCGGCGCGTCCGGCAAGACCCCGCAGTCTCTATTTCGACCTGATCGCCGAGTACGATCACCTGGAACGGAACGGGCAGAGTCGATTCACGATGCCGCCGCAGGTGGTGTCGGCCCTCGCACAGGCTCTACGAGAGCACGAGGTCGAGGGCACGGACGGGCGCCGTCGGCGTTACCACGCGAGCATGCGCACTCTCGTCGAAGGTCTGCGGGACTTCGGCTTCGAGTTGCTTCTCGAAGACCGGCATCAGAGCCGGATTCTGGTGGCGATTCGTGAACCCCAGGGGCGCTGGTTCAACTTCATCGACCTGCACGACGCGCTCTATGCGCAGGGTTTTACGATCTATCCCGGGAAGCCGCAGGGCGTTCCGACCTTCCGCCTGTCGGTGTTGGGAGACATCGGTCCCGCGGAAATCGAGCGTTTCCTGACTGCGCTTCGGGCCTGGCTCCTGGCTCGCCCTGGCTACTCCGAGGTCGCGATGGGCCGGGTGTGATGGACGTCTAGCGGGGAAAATCGACAGCCTCTTGCGTGTGATCGCCTGAAGCTCGACGCTCCGCCTCTCATGTCGCGGCCGATCCCGGCCCCGCTGAGCGATCCGTCGTCACAGCCGGAAGATCAGCGTGGCCCCGGCGAGCTGGTCGGGCCTACGAACGGCCTGGTTCGCGCTCTGCCCCGCGCGCACTGCTCTCGACCTGGATCGCGCCGATGCCGATCAGGATCCCGAGGAACCTGCGGCTCGTCATGCGGAGCCGGCGAATCGGCTGGCCTCCTCCGAGGGGAAAGAGAGCCAGCATGTCGTCGGCTCCGCGACGGCAGTCGAGTTCGAGCACGTCGTAGCTGTTGAAGATGCCGTTGCTGAGGTAACGGATGCGGACCCGTCCGCCCAGCCTGGAATCACAGGCGGGACAGCTCAGGCGAATCACGTCCCGCCCGCGCGCGGAGGCAAGGGTCGCCCCATTCCGTGTCTGCTCGAACGAGAAGGTCTCGAAGTCGTCGCCGGTGCGGCGCACCAGTCGCTCCACTCGTCGCTCCGCGTCGAAGCCGAGCAAGAGCGTGTGCTCGATGCCGCCCTCGGGATCGCTGCGCAGCGTGACCAGGACCTGCTCGACGGCGTCGCGTCGCGCCGCGCCGCCTGCCGAGTCAGGCGGAAGCACCTGAAGGTTCTTGTGCTCCGGGGCCGCGATCCCGGTAACCGCAAGAAGGCTCATGGCGGCGAAGAGGCTGGAACGGTGACGCTTTCTCATTCGTGGCTCCTGGTGAAACTGGTTGGGCTGTCTTCGGGATCGTCCGACCTCACATGGTCCGCGCCCCCAACCTTGACGCCCCATACGACCCGGTCAGACTGCTGATCGACAACCGCCGATCGCCCACCAGTATCGCCGGCTGGTACTGACCCGGGACCTCCACGGAGACTACATGGGATTCCGCCGGGAGGTCATTCGCGATCGGGTTCGGAGTCCCGCTATCCTCGCGCTCCCATGTCCTGGCGCTCCCGGATTCCCGCGTTAACAGCGATCCTCATCGTGGCGGCCGCCCTGCGTTTAATGGGCCACTCGGCCGGCCGCACAACTGAGCCGGTGCGAGCGCGACACCCTTGACCGCGACCCCGGGACGACCCGCGAGCCGGTGTCGCTGGTGGCGCGCCCGCGAGGCGTCGCTCCCGCTCGCCCTGCACCTCTTCTATCTCGCAGGCCTCTGCCAGTTCCACGTCTCTGACTCCGAGCAGGCCCGCATTCTGGGCCCGAGCGAGACCGAGCGCCCGGTCGCCGCGGTACTGCAGCGCGCCGGTGTTTCGGGAGCCCTTGGCCTCTACTTCGGCGTCCACGAGCAGATCCAGCTCTACCACCGCTATGCGGAAGCGGTGTGGCGCGGCCGCGATCCCCGCCGCGATGCCACCGACCCGGTTCAGGGGACCCTGGTCGCTTACGACGACGTCGAGATCGAGTACCAGCCTGGCAAGTTGCTGCTGATGGTGCCGCCGGCGCTGTTCAGCTCCAGCTACTCCGTGTACCTGCCCAGCTTCATTGTTTGGTCCGGGTTCCTCTACATCGCGGCGGTCGTCGGCGCGATCCACGCCACCGGCGACGGCTCGGCCCGTCAGGCTGCGCGCGCTCTGTGGTGGTCGTTATCGATGCTGGTCCTGTTCGGTCCGTATGCCGCAGCCCACCTCGACCCGGCCGTCGCGCTCTCCTGCGCGCTGGCTTGGCTCGCGTTTCGCCGCGGCTCGCGCAGCGGCCACCTCGCGTGGTACGGCGTCTGCGGGGCGCTGGCCGCCGCCGGGGTGTTCGTCAAGCTCGCGCCGGCCGTGCTGGTGGCGGCCGCTGGAATAGCACTTCTGGCTGTGCCCGCGCGACCGCGCTGGCGTGAGGCCCGGTGGCTGACCCTCGCTTTCGTCGCGGCGCTGGCCGCCTTTCACGCAGCGAGCCTCGCCTGCTGGGGCGACGGGTACCTGGCCAGTTACGCCTATCACCTGAAGCGCGGCATCCAGATCGAGAGCACGTGGGCGGGCCTGCTGCGCGCCGGGAGCCGCTGGTTCGGCGAGCCGATCCCGGTCGCATACAGCCACGGCTCGTACCACCTGGTGACGGGGCTCACCCCCTTCCTGCGTCCTCTGTTCCCGATCGCCTGGACAGGCCTCGCCGCGCTGGTCGTGGTGCGCGCTCGTCGCGTCGCCGGCGACGCGGAGCAGGTCGATCCGGCGGAGGCGCTCCCGCTGCTGACCGTCATCCTGCTGCTCGGGCTCGTCCTGGCGAGCGGCGTCTTCTCCTTCAACTACCTGCTGTGGCTCACCCCTCTCATGCCGGCCTTCGTAGACCGGGTGCGTCCGTGGCTTTCCATCGGATCGACCTTCGCCGCCGCCCTCGCGTTGACCCAGCTCCAGCGCATCTACGACTACGCCTACGCCAAGATCGATCCTCCCGCTGCGGCGTTGATCCTGCTCAATCTCCGCAACCTGACCCTGATCGCGCTGCTGGTCGCCCTGGTCAGGGGACTGCCTCGGCTGCTCACCGGCCCGCCGCTGGCTCGGCGGAATGGGACGGGGCGGGAAGCGGCTTGAGCACGAACCACAGCGCCGGACCGTAGACGAGCATCACGAGCGACAGCTCCAACACGAACCGCGCCTCATCCCCGCGCAGGTGTCGCGTCAGTGCCCAGAGGCCCGCTGCCAGCCAGGAGCAAGCGGCCCAGGCCACGCGACGCCCGATGGACTCCGGCACCAGCCCGAGCAGGAGTTGGTCGTAGAACCAGAGCCGGTTCGGGATGATCGTGAGCGCGAGCACCAGGCGCGCCCGCGGGTCCTCCCAGCGCCAGGCCGCAGCCAGCAGCAGGGCGCCGCCCGGCGCCCACAGCGCACCCGCGTGCTCCCTCACCTCGATCGGGTCGGCCATCGAGCCGGCCAGCCAGTCGGCCGGCCAGGTCGGGCTCCAGGCGAGCGTGAGCAGCAGGACGAGGGCGCCCAGCCGCAGGCCTCGCCAGTGGGGTCGATAGGCGAACATCACCGCCGCCACCTGCGGTTTGCCGATGCCGAGCAGCACGCTCCACGCCGTCATGCCCTGAATCAGCAGCAGCGGCGACCACTGCGCCCAAGCCCAGGCGAAGAATGCCGGCGCCGAGCCGAAGATCAGCAACTCGTCGAGCCGGCGCCGGGTAAGCATGTACGCGGCGAGCCCGGTGGTCAGCCCGACGAACAGGAGCCCGGCCAGGCGTGGCGGCAGGGGGGCCAGCGGCAACACGAGGATCGACGTCGTCAGGGGATATGACAGCGGGTAGGCCGTTACGTAGGGTGCGTAGGGCCTGGCGTAGATGTCCCGCTCGCCCTGGAGGATGCGCCGCGCGCCCTCGAGTGGCCCGCCGAGGTCCGACGCCTTGCCCCGCACGTAGGCGGGTCCCCACTCGGTGTGGCCCCAGAAGACCGCCATGGCCACGAGCGCCAGCGCCGCGGCAGCGGCGAGCCGCACTCGCCGCGTGGGTGGGCGCAGACCGTCGGGCGGAGCATCGTGGGTCATGGGCGACGCTCAGTCTGCCGGTTCGGCGTCCGTGCGCCGCTGGGCCGCGTCAGCCGGCGGCCATGCGCCGGGCAACACGATCAGGCCGAGGAAGAGAATGGTCATCACCCCGAGGGCGCACGCCGCTTCCAGGTAGCTGCGGTTGAAGGTGTCGGCGGTGCCGAGGCCGGTGTTGACCATCGTCATCGCCAGCGTCTTGGCGGCGAAGATAGCGAACAGGGGTGCAGCCGGGAACGGCCCGAAGGCGTGCAGCCGGTCGCGCAGGCACCAGATCATGATCCCCCAGGGCACTAGCCCCTTCAGCGCGATCCAGGGCACGAACCAGACCACGTTGGCCTCAAACGCTTCCCGCGTCGTCCACTCGTAGATGGCGTGCCACTCGATGTGGGTGACCGACCACCGCATGCTCGCCCAGCCGGCGATCATCACGCCGAACGCGGCCAGCACGATCGCGTCCGCCGCCGTGTTCTCCCGTTGCGGAAACCAGGCGACAAACTGGGCGCACAGCGCCAGAGCTCCGATCATCACGGCGGTCTCCAGGAAGTTGCGGGGCGTGAGGGCGACGAAGTCGAAGTAGAGTAGGAACAGGAACGCTAGGCCGAAGACCCGCGCGGCCGACCGACGCCACCAGGCGAACCCCGCCCATCCAGCGAACGTGGAGAGCGCGATCTTAGACCACAGGTCGAAGTCCGGCACCCAGACCCGCGAGGCCATCGGCAACAGCAGGCCGATCAGCGCCACGCCAGGCAGCAACTCCGTCCAACGCGGGCGCGAGGGAAAGAATGCCACGAGCAGGCCGATGAAGGCGCAGGCCCCGAAGTACACCAAGTCGTCCGCCGACAGGCCAGGCAGGAGCGCCTGCCAGCGCTCGAACGATCCCGCCACCGCCCACGGCGAGGCCAGCGGCTGGAGCAGCACGAGCAGGATGGCAGCGACCACGCTCAACCGGAGCGCGTCGCGTGCGGCCACGCCGCGGGCGCGCCAGGCCCCGTCGCGCAACAGTGAGGCAAGAAAGAAGGCGAACCAGCACACCATAAGGGGAGCAAGCGTTCCCGGGAAGCCGTAGTGGTAGTGGGTCTGCGGGAACAACAGGGCGGGGACGCCGAAGATCACGGCCATCACGCGCGTGCGCCGCGCCCGGGTCGCCAGGGCGACGCCCGCCATCAGGGCGACAACCCAGTACACCGCGAGCGCCCTTGGCGGCAGAGCATCGAGCCATGGGCGCTCGCGGTGTACTGGGTTGTCGCCCTGATGG
>CAZFQH010000020.1:16607-17580 GCA_964520805.1 uncultured Acidobacteriota bacterium
GCGCGGCGAGCAGCACGCGACCCCACTCCCGCAGCCCAAGCAGCGCGACGACGGGAAGCACGCCCCACCGCACGAACTGGCCCGCCGACGCGAGGCGCGCGTGCAGGAACAGGAGCCCCGCCAGCACTGCTGCGGCGAGCGGCACCTGCCACGATCCGCGGACGAAGAGCGGCACAACCGCGAGCCAGAGGGCGACTTCGCGCCCGTGAGAGAAATCGAACGGGCTCCAGGCTCGGCAGACCAGGTTGAACCACAGCATGCCGAACGCCGACAGGTAGAACCAGATCCACGCTTTCGCGTCGCCCCGGTCGACCGGCGCGTTCTCGGCCCGCGGGGGCGGCGGGCCCGTCCCGGGCTCGAGGGCGTCCGGGAGGTAACGACCGACGTAACCCTGGGTCTGCAGGGGCAACTGGAGCGCCTGGCTGAGCAGGTAACGGTGGCTCATGATCGGAACGGAGCCGAGGTCAACCCCGCGCCGGAACCGCGGCCCCAGGTAGACCGTGACCGTCGGCACGTCGAGACCGACGCCGTGGCGGCCGGCGAGATCGTGCCCGTGGTCGCCCGTAACCAGGAACGTAACGCCTGGCGGCAGGCGCGAGCGGATCACGGGGATCAGCGCGTCGGCCCGGCGGAACACCGCGGCGTAGGCCGGCGTCCCGACGCCGAGGTCGTGGGCCGCGTGGTCGGTGCCATGCGCCAGGTGCCCCAGGACGAAGTCGAATTCGCCGCTTGCAAACGCCGCCACCGCTGCGAGGACGTGTTCCTCCTGCTGTTCGAGCGAGGGCGTCGTCGCCAGGCCCAGGTCGACCTCGCGGGTGACGGCCTCGCCGAACTGGCGGAAGAAACCGGCCGAGTAGGTGGCGCTCGTGATCCCCGCTGCCGACATCTGGTGGAACAGCGACTCCCCGCCGCCGTCGCTGCGGATCAGGGTCGCGACCGCGGCCACCACCGCGGCGTTCTCCCGGCCGGTTTC
>CAZFQH010000020.1:17590-19837 GCA_964520805.1 uncultured Acidobacteriota bacterium
ACCTCGATCATCGCCCGGCCCCCAACCTGTTTGGCGTCGCGCAGTGCGGCCGCGGAACCGGAGTTGAAGCCCGACTCCACGCGGGCCCAGGCGCCCTCAGCGCGAAGCCGGACGAGGTTGGGCATGATCGCCGGGTCGACGGCCGTCTCGAACCGCAGCGAGTCGATGACGTAACAGAAGACGCGCCGCGCGGCCGGCAGTGGTTGCCGCCGGGCTACGACCTCCGCGCGGTCGATACGCGGTGCCGTCGGCTGCCGGTTGGTAATGCGATCCGTGAACAGGAACGTCGCAGCCAGGAAGGCGATGCCCAGCAACGTCAGGTTGAGGCGCCCGACGACGGTGCGCAGCAGCAACCCCGCCAGGGCGGCAACCCAGGTCCAGACGTTTGAAACAACGGGCATGCCTGGCACCGATTCTAGGCGGTCGTCGGGCACGGGAGGCTTCGCTTCACCCATGCGATGGGGGTTGGCGCTTGTGCGCCAAGGTCCACAGAGACCGCGACGGCCACGGCGAGGGCTCGAAGGTAAAACGGTTCATGGCGACTCAAGGAAGCCTGAGGACTCAGGTTGTGAACCGCGTATCGAGGCTGGGCCACCTGGAGCTGGAACGGATCGCGATCCGACTCGATGACTCGCGGATAGAAACCACGCAGATGCCGGATCAGTTCAAAGGCTCTGGCAAACTACGGCGGTAAATGCCAGCGGAGCGCCGGAAAGCGGCGCCGCGAGATCGTCCACCTCCAAGAGTCCTCGAGTCAGGGCAGACGCATGACGAAGATCCGTCACTGTCGACCGGCGTCCAGATGAAGAGCAGGTCACGGGCCGACATCCGCGACCGAACACTGCTGCACCTGAGCGTCGGAAGGCACCCGAGTATCTGGCTCCGGCTTGGACCTGCCGGACCGAGAGCCTCCAGGCAGCCAAGGGATTCGTGGCGGATCGCGGAATCATCGCGGGCATGTCGGCAACGGCGAAGTGGTACGCCCACGAAGGACTCCTATAGGCTCTTGATTCATGTTCGCGGCACCCCTCCCGATACGGCTGGCCTATCCGGCCGTGACCTCGGCCCCGGCCCAGACTCCGACCGCTCGTGACCGCGAACAGCTGCTGGTCACGATCATCAGCGAATCCGAGGACAACCTGGTTCACCATCTCCTTATGGTGACCGCCCCAGATGGCACGCTTCGCCACATCGTGCGACGGGAGAGGAAAACGAGACGATCGCCACTCCCGAACAACCGCGAACCAGCGCGGTGGGCATTGCGCGAACCGAGGGTCGAGACTCCGTCACGCTCAGTTGCCCTGGCTGCGACCTCGCGAAGTCAGGCATCACCCACCTCCGCTATATCAGCAATGGACTTTTCCGGCGATGGGCGACGATGAAGATGAAACTCGAAAGAATGGAGGACGGCAGCTTCAGGCTTTGGAGCATGCAAGGGGCGAGGATTGAGAAGCTCCGACTCACGTCGAGGCGCTGGCTGGGCGTGCTCGTCGGAGTCAAGTCGATCGACATCGAAGGGTGAGTTGCGGGCGTTGCAGCCCTCAGGCACCTTCAGAATGACCTACCCCGGAGAGAAAGCGATCGGCCTGACTCGTGGGCAGGCCTTCCTGCTGGTGCTCGCCTTGACGACCGCCACAGTGATCCGGGCCTACCCGTATGTCGGGCTGGCCTACCCCGCGGGCGGAGACTACGGCCACCACCTCCAGTTCGCCGAAACTTATCGCACGACCAGCTACGTGCCGTTGGTCAATGAGTACTTTCAGCGCGGCCTCACTTCTTGGCTTGCATTGCCGGGCACGGGAATGATCTATGCGCTTGTTGCCAACCTGGCCGGCTGGAGCGCGTTCGATATCGCCGGCGTAACCGCGCTTACAGGCGCATTAGAGGTGGCAGGGGTCTTCCTGCTTTCCCGACGTTTGTTCCGGCGCTCGGATGCCGCTGTGGTCGCCGCCCTGTTAGTGGCGCTATTTCCGGCCGGTCCGGACATGATCGCCTGGGCTGGGTATGCGAATTTGCTCGTTCTCGCACTTCTGCCCTTCACGTTGCTCGCCTGGGTGCAGTATTGGGAACTGCCCTCACCCTCGAACCTGGCGGTCGCGGTCCTCATGGTGTGCGGCACGTCGTCGGTCCATCACTTCTCAACCCTCTGGCTGGGTCTGATCTTGTTCCTCTTCACTTTTGCCATGAGTCTCGGCCTGCTTCACCTCGCCGGAATGCCGCGCCCTTGGGGCACGTCCAACCCAAAGG
>CAZFQH010000021.1:0-19432 GCA_964520805.1 uncultured Acidobacteriota bacterium
TCAGGAACCAGTCGCGTTTGATGTCTTTTGCGGAGGGGACGAAGGTCGCCATTTCAGTAGTTCTTGGGGTCTTTTAGGTTCGGGAGGGGGTTTCGGAGGTGAACGGAGGCCGCCGCGCCTTCTGAATCCTGGGCAGGACTCGCGCGGGAACTTGTGACTTTAGGTGAGGGGTCTTGAGCTTGTCAAACCGGGAGCGTGGAAAGCTCAAGGCCTCGCGCACTCATCCGGTCCTTGTAACGGCGGAGGGTCAGTTCGACGTCCACCACGAGCATTTCCGTGGTGCTCTCGAGCTGATCCAGAACCCGATGCTGCTGGGTGAAATCGGGCTTGTCGACTTCGCGCGAGTCGGCCAGCATTTCGAGCCGGGCGCCCCATTCCATCAGACCCTGGAGGCTGGCCTCGGAGTGGGTGTCGAGGTGCGAAGGTTCGGTCTTGCCGAGGTCGAGACCGCGCATGAACGCCCCGATCTCACGCCGCCGGGCCCGCGCCCGTTCCACCAGACTCAGAAAGGTGCGTTTGGTGGGAATCACCCGGTTGGGCGGCGCCGCTTCGATCGCTCCTCGGAAACGCTCTTCGGCGGTGCGGGCGAGTTCGAGCAATTCGCGTTCGCTGGCCCTCGGCTGCATCTTTTCCGACTTCTCCCGGATTTCGGTGGCGGCCACGTCGAGGGACTCGCGCACGCAGGCGACGGCACCGCGGAAGAGGTACTGGATCTCCTCCTTTGACTTGAAGCCGTCCGGAAGAAACACGGTTCCCGCCACGAACTGCGGGTTGCGCGGGGGCTTCGGCACTTTCACCTTGCGACCAGGCTTCTCTGCCTTGACCTTCACCTTGGGAGCCACGAGCAGGTTGAGTCCTTTGCCCTTGGCTCCAAGGGGATCGGCGCTGGTACCCTCGGCGTCGCGGCCCTTTTTGGCCTGCGCGTTCTGTTCCTTGGCCCGGGCCTTGTCCGCAACTTTCGCCTCCATCTTGGCCTTCGCTTTCGCGATCTTCAGCAGTTTCTTCTCGGCCTTTTCGGCGGCCTTTTGGGCCAGCCGTTCGGCCGATGTGGCTTTGGCTGGTTTGGCTGCCTTGTCCGGGCCCGCGGCTTTCCCGGCCGGCGCCTTCACGGCGCGGTCGGTTGATTTCGTGGCGGGCTTCTTGGTGGCGTTCGGTTTTGTCTTGTTTGTCTTGTTTGGCATGTTGGGGCTCAGGCGCTTTTCCGGTTGAGGGAGATCAGGGCAGGAAGGATTTCGGGTTCTTGAGCTTCTCAGGGAGATACGTATCCATGACGAAGTTCAGGGCGTGTTTGGCGAACGCCTGCTGTTCGGCGCGTTGGCCCATCTTGAGAAGTTGTTCGAACGCCTTCGCCCAGGCGGGATAGTGCTGGAAGAAGGGGTCGTTCTTGAGCGCATCTTTCGCTCGCTTGATGTCCACGTCCTTTAGAGGATGGGTGGGCAGGTCGTAGTCGATGATGTCCTGCGGCGTCACTCCCAGGAAGCGGGCCTGGGGCACGCAGAAAAACTCGTTGAGGTGAGCATTATTGCCTGAACCCACCTTCAGCGTGCGGTAGATGTTCGCGATGCCGTAGGGGTCGCAGTCGACGAAGACGTAGACCGGGATTTTCTTCTCGTCGGCAAGACGGCGGACGAAACGCCGCACCGCGCGAGTGGGAACACCGGCCATGGAGACGAGGATGCAGTCTTCCTTGGCCCAGTACTGATGGCGGTTCAGGCGGTCGAAGATACCCCCGGTCTCGATGGCCAGGATGAACTTGGCCTTGGTCTTGAACTGGAGGTGTTCGACCTCGGGGGGGATCCCGTAGGAGCCCGAGCCGAATTTGGTGCAGTCGATCTCGATGGTTTCGGTTGAACCCGGTTCGGCGCGGTCGACCACGATCAGCTCGCCGGCCACCAGACCCCCGTGTTCGTCGGGAGTGAAGCAAAGCTGTTCCTTGTTGACGCCGAAAAGGGCCTCGACGTCGTCCAGGATGGTGTCGGACTCCGTCTGCTCATCGCAGCGGGCATCGCCCCAGTTCTTCGTCTGGTAGTAGGCGTCTCGTTTGGTGGCCCGCTCGTCGGTATCGATCATCTGCTTTGAAAGCGAGATCATCCGCATGGTCTGAGCGAAAGTCTTCACCGTCGAAACGGTGAGGGTGCGCTCCTTCTTCTTGCCCAGCATCTCGAAGTGGCCCTTGCGAGCCGAGTACCGGACGTTCGCCAGCGTGCGAAGGGGAAACTTCATCTCGGGCTTCTTGAGCCCGTTGATCTTCGACTCGACTTCGCGAGCCGTCCCGACGATTTGTGAGATGACGGGCGAGACAGTCTCGCCGGATTTGGCCATGCCTTTGGAGCCTATCTTTCCTGGATCGAACTTCCCGGATCGAACTTCTTGATCAAAAACAAAATCCCCGCGTCACGCGGGGATTCGTCTGCGGTGAGACTAAAGGTCGCGGAACGAGCTTCGAAAGCCAGCTTAACACGCCCTGGGGTAAGGCCAAGGTCGATAGGGGCGGCCTTGTGGCCGCCCTGAGTCGGCGCCACGGATACACAAGAAAGGGCAGGCACAAGGCCTGCCCCTACATGCCGGGGGCGAATACCGGTCGCGACAGACTCGATCAGGCCGAGATGACGGAGTACGGGTACCCCTCTTCACGGCGCGGATCCTTGCGGAGATTCTTCAGGAACTCATCGCGCTCGGATTCGATCCGGTCTGAGATGCGGCGCCTCGTCTCTGCGCCCGAGGCCGGAGCGATCAGAATGCCGATCGCCGCTCCCACCGCACCTCCCGCGATAGCCAGTCCGGCGTACTTCAATGTCTTGTCGAGTGTCATGTTCGTTCTCGGCCCCCTTTCATCGGCCTTGTTTGTTTGAGCTTCGAGCGTATAGAGCAGCATGGAGCGTGCCAGGTTTCCTGCGATTGTGACGGCCGTCATGTTTCCCAACCTCCACACGTTTTGTGGCCTGTGAATGATGGCCTGTGGATGAGTCGCCACGATGACGTCCGCTATGCGTCGATGTGACGAATGTCGCTTGGCCGATTCAGTGCGCCGAAGTTGTCATTCAACCGGTTGAAGTCAGGCGGCTCTGTCATCGAGGTGGCCGGCTACAGGCGGTAAGATCCGGCGCATGGCAGCTCAAGAAACCGGTCGGACGTTCATCGCCCCCGACAGTTCCATCGACGGGAAGATCCACGGCAAGGATGTGACCATCGCCGGCAAGTTCAAGGGCGAAATCCAGATTACCGGTTCGCTCGTGCTGTCGGCCTCCGCCAACGTGGACGCCACGGTGCACGCGGAGGCGATCGAGGTCGGCGGCACTTTGTCCGGCAAGGTCGCGGCCCGAAAAGTCGTGGTCCTCGAAACCGGCCGAGTCACAGGGACCCTTGACGCCGGCCAGCTCGTGGTCCAGGAGGGAGCCGTTCTGAACGGGCCGGTGGCGGCGGGGAAGGCCGCGGCTCACGCCCCGGCACCCCCCGCGGCTCACCCGACGCCCGCCGCGAAGTCTTGAAACTGCGCGAACTCGCCCGGCATATGGGCGGCGAGGTGCGGGGCGACTCCGAGGTCGAGATCGACCGCGTCTCATCTCTTGAAGGAGGCGCTCCGGGGTCGATCTCCTTTGTGGCTCACGCCCGGTTTCGGCCCCAACTCCTCAAGTGCCGGGCCTCCGCGCTGATTCTGAGCGACCCGGGCCTGGTCGGTGCCGGAACGGAGGCTCCCTCTTTTGCGGCCCTCGTGGTGGTGAGGGACGCTTACGTGGCCTACGCGCGGGCGGCGGCGGTCCTTCATCCAGGTGCGCCTGAACTTCCGGGCGTCCATCCCACCGCGGTTGTCCATCCGACCGCGCGGGTCGCCGATTCCGCCCACGTGGGCGCCTTCGCTTCGGTGGCGGCGGGCGTTCGGATCGGCGAACGGGCGATTCTCCACCCTCATGTGACGGTTTACCGCGACGCCATGGTGGGCGACGACGCGATCCTGCATTCGGGGGTGGCGGTGCGCGAAGGATGCCGGATCGGGCGGCGGGTGATCCTCCACAACAACGCGGTGATTGGCGCCGACGGCTTCGGTTTCGCGCGGGATGCGGATGGCACCTACGTGAAGATCCCGCAGGTCGGCATTGTGGAGATCGAGGACGATGTGGAGATCGGCGCTCTGTCCGCGGTGGACCGCGCCTCCATGGGGGTGACCCGGGTCGGTCGCGGAACCAAGCTCGATAACCTGGTCCAGATCGGGCACAGTGTCGAAATTGGCGAGAACGGCGTCCTCTGCGCCCAGGTGGGGGTGGCCGGCAGCACGAAGATCGGCGCGCGGGTGGTCCTCGCGGGTCAGGTTGGTGTTGCGGACCATGTGACGATCGGAGACGACGTAGTGGCGAGCGCTCAATCCGGTCTTCATGGCGAAGTCCCGTCGAAATCCCGACTCGCCGGCACGCCCGGGGTTGATGCCCGAACCTGGCTCAAGGTCAGCGCGGGTCTCAAGCAGTTGCCGGACTTGATCAAACGGGTGCGCGAACTCGAGGCCCTGGTGAATTCGCCCGGGCCCAAGACCGGAGACGAGAGGAAGTGAGCGCAGGGCGGGCTCCGGCCGCGGCGGATCGGGTTTGCCGCCTTCTCTCCCGCCAGCCGCTGGGAGGGGCCTACGCCCTCCTTACCTTCGGGCATCCCGAAACCGCGCAGGCCCAGGCGGGTCAGTTCGCCATGATCCAGCCGGAGGCGGATACCAATCTGATCTTGAGACGACCGTTCTCGATCATGGACACCGATCCCCTTCGTGGACACTTCACCATCTTCCTCAAGGCGGTGGGTCCGGGCTCGAAGGCCGTGTTCGATCTGCGCGAGGGCGAAAACGCCCGTGTCCTCGGACCGCTTGGACATGGCTTCAAGCCGCCCTCGCCCGGTGAGGCCGCTCATCTGGTTGGCGGTGGTTACGGGGTCGCGCCTTTCGCCCTCTTCTCCCGCCATCTAAAGAAAGCGGGCGTTTTGTTCCACCTCTTCTATGGCGGAAGGAGCAGTTCCGAGCTTCCCCTCGTAGCGGAGCTTGAACGCCGGGGCATTGCCATGACCCTTTCAACCGACGACGGGTCCCGCGGCGAGAAGGGCTGGGTCACCGCTCCTTTGCTTGAGGCTTTGGATCGGACGAGCGGAGCCGCGCGCCTTTACGCCTGCGGGCCCGCGGCGATGATGCACGCGGTGTCGAGGATTGCGGAGGATCGTGATCTGTCGTGCGAAGTCAGTCTCGACCCGTGGATGGGCTGCGGCATCGGTACCTGTCTTGGCTGTGTGGTGAAGATTCAGGAACCGGGCGAGTTGAAGCCAAAGAACCGGCCTGCCTGCACTGAGGGTCCGGTCTTCGATTCGCGACGCGTGGTGTGGCCGCACTGAAGATCGACATGACCAACACTCCATCTCTGGCTCTCGAGATCGGCACTTTGAAGCTGAAGAACCCGCTCCTCGCGGCTTCGGGAACCTGCGGTTACGGGGTCGAGATCGCCCAGGTCGTGGATCTGTCCACCCTCGGCGGGATCGTGACCAAGGGTCTTTACATGGCGGCCCGCGATGGCTGCGAGACGCCTCGCATTGCCGAGACGCCCGCCGGGCTCCTGAATGCCATTGGCCTTCAGGGTGTTGGCATTCGTGCCTTCGTCTCCAATGTCCTGCCCCAGTTGCGGACCTACGACACTGCGGTCATCGTCAACGTGTGCGGAGAAACCGTGGAGGAGTACGCCGAGGTTTCGCGGATCGCGAGCGATGCACCTGGGGTGCACGCCCTGGAGGTCAACATCTCGTGCCCGAATGTGAAAACCGGAGGCATCGCCTTCGGCACCGATCCCGCGATGACCCACGAAGTGGTGGCGGCCGTGCGCAGGGTCAGCCGCCTGCCCGTGATTCCGAAGCTCTCCCCCAATGTCACCGACATCACCGTCTTTGCGAGGGCCTGCGAAGAAGCGGGGGCCGACGCCATTTCGTGCGTCAACACGTTCCTGGGCCTCGCCATCGACGTGGAAACCCGCAAGCCGAGACTCGCCTTTGGTACCGGCGGTCTCTCCGGTCCGGCAATACGGCCCCTCGCGGTGCGCATGACTTTTCAGGCGGCTCGAGCCGTGAAGATACCGATCATCGGCATCGGCGGCATCGGCTCCGCGAGCGATGCGCTTGAATTCTTCATTGCCGGCGCCCGCGCGGTTCAGGTGGGCACCATGAACTTCTCGCGGCCCAATGTTTACACGGAGATCGAGGCCGGACTCCTCGACTATTTGAAGCGCCACCAGATGAGCGACATTTCAGAACTCACAGGCTCGATCAGATATCCCTAACCGTAGGGCCCGAGCCCTGTGCGGTGCCCTGGATCCAAAAACCGTGTGGGGCCCCGTGTGGGTGCCCATTCGTTGTTGGAACCGGCAGGGGGAGCTTTACTCGAAGGGCCCGGGGCGGCCACTAGGGCCGCCCCTACAGCGCGACCCCGATCGCTCTCTCGACCTGTTCATGTAGATCCGGCGGCGCGCCATAGAAGACGCGAACCGTCTTGCCCTGTTGGTCGAAGACGAAGAGCGTCGGCACACTCACGATGTCGCCGAACTTCATTGCGATCTCCGCAGAGCCCATGGCGTTTGGGTAAGGGAGCTTCAAGGACTCGACCATGGCCCGGATGTTCGCCTCCTCGGACTCCACCGCGATGCCCAGGATCTGTATCTTGTCGCCGTACTTCTTCTAGGCGGTCACGATGTCATTTTCGACCCGGGTGATGGCGGCGGGAGAGACGAGTACACGAACGGCGACTTGCCGGAAGTGGTTGGGAGACAGGACAAGAAGAGCGCCAGAGCCAGATGTCCCTCCGCTCGCCCCAGGTAGTAAGCACCCGAAGTGACACCGCTGAAGCGGCCGTATTCGACGGCCACCTCGTAGTGCTCGTCGATCTGCCCGAGCGACTGTTCCGCCTGAGCCCGTATGAAGGCCGATTGACCTTCTGGCTTCGCGAGAGGAAAGTGTGCCCGGTCCGTGCGGATCGTTCGGCCTGCCTCCTCCCACTCTCGGGCGAGCGCCTCGATCCCTTTGCCCGGCCCCTTGCCGCTCTCGTCCCAGCCACCTCCCGCGCGAGCCAGAGCAGAGACGCCGGGAATGGCCGACGAGAGTGTCTCGATCGCAGTGTGGACGTGGCTGGCGCTCAGCAGTGCGAGCGCGTCATCGAGCTGCCCTTTCACTCGCGGTCGTTCGCCGTCCACCAGCGGTGAGGAGGGCAAGGCGTCGAGGACGGCACGATTCCGAGTGATCTCCGTGGACAGCGTGTCCGTGAGCTTTCCTGTGTCCCCCGGTGAAGCGGCGGCCAAAGCGAGAAGGAAAGGGGTAAGGCGAAAGCGGATCATGAGCTTCATGAGAGAACCTCGGTGCTTGGAGTGGTCGCTCGGAACCTTCGACCTCAATGGGATCACATTCACTGTTACAGCAATGTTCGTGCCTCCCCAAAACCGCGGAATTGAGTGAGCCGGTGTTCGGATGTGGAACGTGGGTGTCCGGCAACGACGGGCTGGTCAGTCCCTGCTAAGTCGATGCCGCGCACGAGGGCAGGGTCAGGCGCGCGCGTACGCCGCCCAGGGGCGAGGTATCCAGAGAGATGGAGCCTCCGTGCAGTTCGGCAAGCTCGCGCACGATGGCGAGGCCCAGACCGGAGCCCGGCGCCGCCTCGTCGGCCCGAACCCCCCGCTGAAGGACCTTCTCCCGTAGGTCGGCCGGGAGGCCGGGCCCATCGTCGTCGACCAGGATCGACACCAGGCCCAAGGCTTCCGAGGACTCGAGTCGCACCCGACTTTTCCCCCATTTACAGGCGTTGTCGAGAAGATTGCCGAGCATTTCGTCCAGGTCTTCACGCTGAGCGCGAGCGCAATGTGCTGGTGGGACGATGACGTCGATCGCGACACCCTTTTCCACGTAGAGCCGGGTCAACGTGCGGGCGAGGCCTTCGGCAGATGCGGACACCAGGCAGCTCGTACCCAGGGTCGATCCGGAGGCTGCGGCCCGGGCCTGGGCGAGGTGGTAGTCGATCTGACGCCGCATCCTTTCCACCTGCTGACCCACGAGGACCGCGGTTTCCTCGTGACCCGCGGCGCGCAGGCGTTCACTCTCCTGACCCAGCACCGCGAGCGGCGTCTTCAGACCGTGGGCGAGGTCGCCGGCCTTCGCGATCGCGCGATGGACGAGCTCAGCCCGATGGTCGAGCAACGAGTTGAGATCGCCGACCACCGGCGCCACCTCGGAGGGGAAGTCGCCTTCCACTCGCGAACTTCTTCCTTCGCGTACCGCGGCCAGCCCCTTTCGCAGTTCTCGGAACGGTGAAAGGACGCTGCGCAACTGGGCCAGCCCGGCGATCAGCAGACCGAGGGCCAGCAGCGACATGGCACCGATATGAACCGCCGGCCCCGCAAAACGGTGGAGGATCATGCTCAGAGTGAGCAGGTTCGTCACGCCGATGAGGCCGATGGTCCAGAGCACCGAGCCGACGAGCAGACGGCCGCGGAGGGATTTCACTTCGCTTCTCCCATCCGATAGCCAAGACCGCGTACCGTCTCGATGGCCGCGGGCCCGAGTTTTCGACGCAATCGACCGATGAAGACTTCGACGGTGTTCGAATCGCGGTCGAAGTTCTGGGCGTAGATGTGCTCTGTGAGTTCACTCTGCGGAACCACCCGCCCCTGCTGATGCATTAAATAGGACAAGACCCGGAATTCGTGACCGGTGAGCTTGATGGGCACTCCATCCTTCGTCACCCGTGCGCTCCGCGGGTCGAGGGAGATCGAACCGCAGCGCAGTTCCGGCGTCCCTTTGCCACCCGACCGACGGATCAGCGCCCGTAACCGCGCGAGCAGTTCCTCCATGCGAAAAGGCTTCGAGAGGTAGTCGTCGGCGCCGCCGTCGATGCCCTGCACTTTCTCGTGCCAGGCACCTCGGGCGGTGAGGACGACCACCGGCACCGAGAGTCCCTGCTCGCGCCAGCGGCGCAGCAGCGTGAGGCCGTCGATCTTCGGCAGGCCCAGGTCCAGTACCACCGCGTCGTAGCCTTCCGTTTGTCCCATGAAGTCGGCGGTCTCGCCGTCTTCGGCGCAGTCCACCGCATACCCGGCCTCACCGAGTGCGTCCGAAAGCTGCTTTGAAAGCAGCACCTCGTCTTCAACCACCAGAACTCGCAGGGTGTTTCCTCCTAGCTGTCCGTGGTGAGAGTGTGCCGCTGCATCGAGCCGAGCGCAGCGCCCGTATGGCGACGAGCCGAAGGCCCCGAATATCGGGGAATATTCGGGGTCCTGAGCGAAGAAGCCAGACGGGATGCAGCGTTCGGCGAATGCCGACAGACTTTCGCCACGGGCAAGCTGGGGTTATAGCCGATGTGGGCCTGAACGGGGGCTGAACACCACGTTCACGTTTCGTTCAGCGAGGCCTCGTTAGCGTGCTCCGCATGCTGATCCAACTGCAAGGTGTTGAGAAGACCTATGAGACGCCCGCGGGTGCCTTCTCCGCCCTTAGGGGTATCGACCTGTCCATCGAGGCCGGAAAGTTCGTGGCCATCGTGGGCAAATCAGGCAGCGGCAAGTCCACGCTGCTGAATATGGTCGGCGGCATCGATCGTCCGACGAAAGGGTCGATTCGCGTCGGGGCCACCGCGATCGAGGGGATGGGCGAAAACGAACTCGCGGTATGGCGTGGCCACAAGGTGGGTCTTGTCTTCCAGTTCTTCCAGCTCTTGCCGACCTTGACCGTGGCTGAGAACGTCATGCTGCCCATGGATTTCCGCGGTTTGTTTCCCGCCGGCGAGCGTCGCAAACGAGCGGAAGCGCTGCTGGCGCGAGTGGGCGTCGCCGACCAGGCGAACAAACTCCCCTCGGCACTCTCCGGCGGCCAGCAGCAGCGTGTCGCCATCGCGCGGGCTCTTGCCAACGAGCCACCCGTGATCCTCGCCGACGAACCCACCGGCAATCTCGATTCCGCAACCGCCCGCGATGTGCTCGATCTTTTCCGAGGCATGGCGAGTGCTGGTACCACCGTCGTCATCGCCACTCACGAACGCGACATCGCTGATGTGGTCGACCGCGTGGTTCCGATCCAGGACGGGAGGATCGCTTCTTGAGCACGCCCTGGCGCAAGGTTGTTCGAGACTTCTGGCAGGAGCGCACCCGCTCCGTCCTCGTGGTCATGGCGATCGCTCTGGGCATCGCCGCCTTCTCCGCGGTCCTGGCCTCGTACGCCATTCTGAATCGCGAGCTGAATCTAGGGTACCTTGCGACCCATCCCGCGTCGTTCACGGTCCGCACCGACCGAGTCGATGACGAGGTCCTTCATGCCGTGAGCGCCGAACCGGGTGTCGCCGCCGTCGAGGCGAGAAGAGTGGTCAGCGGCCGGATCAAGGCCGGACCCGCGCAGTGGCGGAGCCTCATGCTTTTTGTGGTGAAGGACTTCGCGGATATCCGCGTCAGCACGATCACCCCGCAAAGCGGGGCCTGGCCTCCGGGACCCGGCGAGATACTCATCGAGCGTGATGCGTTTCAGGTCGCGAAGACCCGGGTTGGCGAGACCGTCACAGTGCGCATGCCGAAGGGCGAATTGGGGACGCTGCGCGTCGCGGGGAGTGTGCACGACGTCGGCCAGGCTCAGGCCCGGATGGAGAACATCGTCTACGGCTACGTCACGCTCACCACCCTGGTCTCGCTGGGCGAGGAGTCGTACCTCGATCAGGTGAAGATTCTCGTGTCGGGCGATCCGTTCGATCGCGAGCACATTGGTCGCGTGGCGGACGTGGTGAAGGGACTTCTCGAAGGTCGCGGTCTCACCGTACATCGCGTAGACATTCCCGATCCAGGCAAACACCCGCACGCCGATCTGATGGGGATGCTGCTCCTTGCGATCTCGAGCTTCGGCCTGCTGGTTCTCGCGTTGAGCGGCGTCCTCGTGGTGAATCTGCTCACCGCACTCATGGCGTCGCAGGTACGGCAGATCGGGATGATGAAGGCGATCGGGGGCACCCGTGGGCAGATCGCACAGATCTACTTCGGTCAGGCCCTCCTGCTCGGATTGGCCGCGGTCGTGGTGGCGGTTCCCTTTGGGATCCTGGGGAGTCGCGCCCTTTGTCAGTACCTCGCGATCTTTCTGAACTTCGACATGACCAGTTTCGCGGTGCCCCTATGGGTCTTCGCACTGGTGGCTCTTGTGGGCATCGTGACGCCGTTGGCGGCGGCCGCCTTTCCCGTTCTCAAGGGCAGCGGCATTTCCGTGTGGGCCGCCCTTTCGGACTTCGGCGTTTCAGATCAAGGTTTCGGTACGGGCCGGTTCGATCGGGCCCTGACCAACGTTTCGGGCCTTACCCGTCCCCTGCTCTTCGCGATTCGCAACAGCTTCCGAAGGCGCACACGTCTCGCATTGACCCTGCTTACTCTCACGGTGGCCGGTGTGTTCTTTATGTCGGCCCTCAACATCCGCGCTTCGATGATCCAGACCATCGATCAGCTCTTCGCCACGAAGGTCTTCGACCTCTCCCTGAATCTTCGGGCCCTGTATCCGATTGAACAGGTGGATCGTGCGATCGCTCGCACCCCCGGCGCGCGCCGGGCTGAGGGCTGGATCGCGAGCGAAGGTTCGCTGGTGCTCGGCGCCGCGACCCCCGGGACTGCACCTGCGTTCGCGCAGGGCGGCGGACTCCATGGGGGCGGAGGAGCCGTCGGCGGTGGGCATGCAGCAGGTGCGGCGAGCCGGTTTCCGCTGCTGGGCGTGCAACCGGGCACCGCACTTCTAAAGCTCGACATCAGTGAAGGCCGCGACCTCCTCCCAGGTGAAAACGACGCGCGCGGCGCCAACACCGCGCTCACGGTTCGTCATCCCGAAATCGAGGTCGGTCGGACCGTGGTTCTGCGGACCGGACCCGCCGAGACGAGTTGGCGAGTGGTCGGCATCGCGCGCGAGGCTTTCTCACCGCCTACGGCGTATGTCTCCCGAGGCTTCTACGAGCGAGCGGGTCACGCGGGGCTCGCGAACAGCGTTCGAGTGGCCCTCGACCGGCCGGGTCCGGACGGCATCAGCGCCTTCCGCGAAGCCCTTGATCCAAACCTCGAGGCCGAGGGGATCCGGGCGCTCAGCACCACCAGCAAGGCGGAAAGCCGATACGGCTTCGACCAGCACATGTTGATGGTCTACATCTTCCTGGTCGTGATGTCGGTGATCATCGGGGGCGTCGGTGGCCTGGGCCTCATGACCACCATGAGCCTCAACGTGCTCGAGCGTCGCCGCGAGATGGGAGTTCTGCGCGCAATCGGCGCCTCGTCGAAAGCGGTCTGGCTGATCGTAGTCGCGGAGGCACTGACCATCGGCGTTCTGAGCTTCGGACTCGCCGCGGCGATCGCGGGTCCGGTCAGTCAGGTTCTCGGTGACTTCATCGCCCAGGCTATGTTCCGGAGCGGTCTTTACTTTCTTTTCGACGCGAACGGGCTGTGGATCTGGCTCGCCGCCTCTCTGGTCCTCAGCGTGCTGGCGAGTCTTCTGCCCGCCTGGCACGCCTCACGTTCACCGGTTCGGGAAGCCCTGGGGTTTGAATAGCCATGTCCAAAAAAGCCACGATAGTCCTCGCCATCGTCGCCGCGGTGCTGCTGATAGCGGGGGCCCGCGGTGGCGGTTCCTGGTTGACCCAGAAAATCCGCGCCCTGCACGGAATTCACTGAATCTCGGGGGCTTCGAAGTCGGGCGCGTAGCCGCGGAAGATAAGGGTCTCGGCGCGGGCGGCCTGGTACTCCTCCTCGGACAGCGCGTCGACCGAGCGAAGCTTCACGAGCAGATTGTTGACCAGAGTGTCGAAACCGCGCCGCACTTCGCCGCCCTGGATCGATCGCTGGTACTTCACCGGACCCGGGATCATGGACACCAGAAACGCGATCTCGCGTGGGGTCAGAGCCTGGGGCGCCTTGTCGAAGTAGTGACGCGCCGCCGGTCGCAGGCCGTACAGGCCCGGGCCCCACTCGATGATGTTGAGGTAGATCTCCAGAATTCGAGTCTTGCCGAGCGTGGACTCGAGAAGGAAGGAATAGGACAGCTCCCGGAGCTTGCGCTGCAAGCTCTTCTCGCGAGTGAGGAAGAGGTTTTTCGCGAGCTGCTGGGTGATGGTCGAAGCACCCCGGAACGCCCCACCCCTGGCGATGTTGGCGGCGATGGCCCGCGGAACCTCGGTGAGGTCGATGCCAGGGTGTGAGAAGAACGCGGCGTCTTCGGCGATCAGGAGCGCCCGTATGAAGAGCGGCGGCACCTCGGCGAAAGCGATGAAATCCGGGGAGCCCGCGGATACTTCGATGGTCTTCTTCGTGCCGATGTTAGTGGTGACCTGATGATTGAAGCCGCCCCCCAAGCGGGCCACCGCGGGTGGACGCCTCGCCGGGGCCTTGAAGGTCAGCTTCTGGATCACGTCGATGGTTTTCGGATCCGCGATCTGACCACTGGCGCTGATGGTGCCGGAGAGGGTTCCGAGAGAGTTCTCACCCTCTTGAACCTCGAGGCCTAACGAGGCGAGGATGTATCCGAAATCCAGGCGATTCATGGAGGCTTGAAGCTGGGTTTTCGGATTCGGATTCCCGGGCAGAACAATCAGGCTGCCGCCGGTCTCGCCGCCGAAAGCGGTGAATCGCCAGGTCGCCTGGAAGTTGGCACGCGGGTCGCCCTCGGCGTGGGCCTCGCCGTTGATCGCTCCCAGTTTCCTCGATTGGGCGCCTTCGACCGCGAGAGCGGCGAGGGTGTCGAGGTCGAGATTTTCAGCTTTGAGATCGAAGGTGCGACCGCGCGACCCGGCTCCCGTGGAGAGACTCAGGCCCTGCACCGGTTCTTTCAAGATGACCGAATGTCCGGGGTCGACGTCCCAGCTCGTGGGGTGGATGGTGGCTTCGAGTTCCGCGGGCAGGACAATCGAGACCGCGGCGAGATGAACTCGGCCGAGGAGACCGAAGCCGCGCGGCCCGCGGAAGCGGGGAGTCACGGAAACGGACTCGACGCGCGTGGTGGCGGCGCCGGGTTTCTCGATGACGAGACCCGTGATCTGGAAGGGCGGGAACAGGCCGACCCGGAGACGTTCGTACCGGATCTCGAGGCCCTGCCTCTGCGCCACCCCGTTGATCCGCGCCGCGATCTTTCCCTCGACGTACCCGGCCACCAGTCGGAAAAGCCCCACCACGGCAAGGAGAATCAGCGCCCCCCTCTGCCACGGGCGCAGTCGTCCCCCTTCGGGGAGGCTGCGCGCTCCCCCTTCGGGGAGGCTTCGCGCTCCCCCTTCGGGGAGGCTTCGCGCTTGGATGTCGGCCACTTTGGTTGGAGTTTAGTGGGCACGGGAGGCGGGTCGTGCCGCCGGTTCCCAGCCAAAAGTCCTGACCGGCGGCCGTGGCCGATTGCCCGGTCCCGGGACACTGGTCGTCCGCTTCTGCAAGCCCCGACGCCGGCCCCAGGCATTTGGCTGCGGAAGCGTGCGGCACGCGGATTGCTGAAGTGTTGGTTCAACGAGCGGCCGACAAACCCACCAAAGGAGATCGCAGGATGAAGATAGCGACTCGACTGGCCCTGGTGGGAATGCTGCTGAGTCCGATCCCAGGCCACGCGCAGATTCTTGAACCTCCGAAGCGCTTACAGGTTGCCGAAAGGATTCACGTCTCCAGCGCGTCTATGACGAGTTGAACGCACCCCTCACCGACGCGATCACTCCGCCGCAGGAGTGATCGGAAGCGAGCGGCTTTGGGAAGACGTCAGCGCGCGCGTAGTTTTGCCGCGGCGCGGATGGCGCGGACGTTCGCGGGCTCCAGAGCCAGTGCCCGTTCCGCCGCCGAAAGAGCCTCCTCGCGACGCCCCAGGGCCTCGAGAGCTTCGGACATCAGGAGGTGACCGGAGACGGACTTCGGGTCGAGCTTCAGATGCAGATCCAGCACCGCTTTCGCCCCGCTTGCGCGCCCGTTCCTCAGCAGATCGTACTCGGCGTAGTGCCCAAGCGACCCCGGGTCGCCGAGCTTCGCGATCACCGCCTCCGCGGTGACGAGCGCTTTCTCCGCCTCGGCGGTTGGAAACTCGGTGAACAGCCGGTGGACGTAGGCCTCGGCCCCATACCTCGGTATCGCACCGCGGCCCTCGAGGATTGCGACCAGATCGCTTTCCAGGGTGAGAAAGGGAGTCTCCACGATTCGACCCAGTTCGACGCCGTCTCTCAGGATCACCACGGTCGGTGTTCGGTGAACCAGACGCCGAGCCTCGGGGCGCCCCGGAGCGTGTTTGAACTCCATCGCACGATCGGACAGACCCACCAGGGTGAGGCGTTTTTCGTCGAAGCCCGCCGCGTCGAGCAGACGTACCAACCGTGGAATCTGCCGCCGCGAGTCGCCGCACCACGTGCCGAGGTAGGCCTCGATTGAGAGGCCGCCCAGCGGCCCGCGCAGCTTCTCGAGGTTCGCCGCGTTTGGTTCGTATTCTGCGTATTGACGTTCGAACCACTCCGCGAAGGGCGGCGTCTTGAGGTCGGTGCGAGTGAGCGGGCCCACGAGGATGGGGCGATCCTCGCCCTCGCCACGAAGGGCTCGCGGAGCCGCGGGAGGCACCGACGGAGCGGCCGACGGAGTGGCCATCTGAGTCCCCCGAACACCCGCTTCGCCCGCGGCGGCCGATGCGATAGAAGCCAGGGTGGTCAGGAAGACGACGCCGAAGCGGAGAAAAGGATCACAGAGTCTCATCCGCGGAGTTTAGGGGGGCTGCTAGTAGCCGGTCGGCGGCTACATCGAAAGGGCAGGCACAAGGCCTGCCCCTACAGGGCCAGGGGTGAATATCGGCCGAGTTTCGCCACGGACTGAAAAGTTCGCGCACCCGTGACTAGAATGACCTCAATGACCGGGTTCGATAGCTTGGCCCACGGCGTCGTCGACCCGCCCGAAATCCGGAGGTCTGAACCGGAGCAGCGTGAGGCGGGGCTCTTCCCCGAGGCGCTTCAGGGCTTCGCGGAACTACGCGGGGCTTGTCCTGCGAGTGCTCGCGTCATGCAGAGGCGGATCGCCTAGTTTGAGCGGGCCGGTTGCGATCCCCACGCCGCCTGCGGGCTGGCGCGGCCGCGAGGTGCGGCCCGCGGACTTCGCGGTTGCCTTCATCTGCCTGCTTGGGGCGCTCCACGCGATCTTCGTGACCCCGATCAATGCCGACGCCTCCTTCATACTCCGGCAGGCGAAAGCCCAGGCCGAGGGCTTCGTGCCGTGTCGCGACATCTATTGCGAGTACACGCCGCTCGTCACCACGATCCTGGCCGGCGTCGCCGGTGCGATCGTTCCGTCCATACTGCTGGTGCAGATCGCACTGCTGATGTCCGCGTTGCTGACCTACCGGCTCGCGCGCACGCTGGGAAACGAAGAGGCAACAGCGGTCCGCATGGCGGTCGTGACCTGGGCCGTGCTCCTGGCCAGCGAGGGACGGTCTCTTGTGACCGAGCCTTTCGCGCTCATCTGTCTTCTCGGCGCGGCGAACTCGTTCGCGGCCTCCGGCGCGGCACCGTCGGGGTCGTTTCGGGCCGGCATCTGGATCGCGGCGGGCTTCTGGGCGAAGCAGTATGCGCTCCTCGGTTGGGTGGGTCTGGTGGCGGCGGCACTTTGGTCGCGTCGATTCGCGAGTGCTGCCGCACTTACCGCGGGCACCCTCGGCGGAGTCTCGTTCGGCTTTCTGTTGCTCCTCGCACTGGGAGCTGAACCTTCCGCTTTTTCGTCCTTGTTTGAGGTGAGTGCCTACCCGCGTTCTCCGATGATCTCGAATCTGCTGGGGGCGCCCGATCTGCTGGGCGCCCTGATCCTGACCTTTCTGACACTGCGTCTGCCGGATCTGCGACCGGCCGATCGGCGCGCGCTGAGAGTGCCCTTCCTGATGGCCCTGGCCGCCCTCCTGCCCTTCGTCTTTCGTGGGTATCGTCACTACTGGCAGTTCGTCCTGCCTTTCCTGGTCGTCCTTCTCCTGCGCCCCCTGCCCCGACCTGCACCCGTCTGGATCCGGGGGCCTAGACACGTGGCGGTGATGCTCCTGGCCCTTGGTGTGGGCCTTGACCTGTCGCGGTGCATGGGCGACCTGCTCCTCCAGACCCGGGAATCTCAGCGCCTCGCCGCGGTTCAGCTTCGCGCGCACACCAAGGGCTCGGCGGCGCCGCTCTATCTCGCCGATCCGGCCTTGCTGACGTGGCTTCAGGCTCCCATCCTGGCCTTGCGACAGGTGGGGCCCAAGTTCACCCGATTCAGTCGGTCCGAATCCGATGCCCTGCTCGCCGAGGCGCAGATCGTGGTGTGGGACACCTCGGTGCCGGGCGCCGACGAACTCCTGAATCAGCTCGAAGCCGACCCCTGGTCCGAGCTGGCGCTTCGCGGCTTTGTGCGCACACGCGTCGACGGACCGATTCAGGTGTTTTCTCGCCCGAGCATGTCCAGCCTCGCCGATAGCTGGCAGGATGTTGGCGGCACCGGTGGTGGTTCGTAGGTAGATCGCCGGGCTTCAATGCCCCGGGGCGTCCTTGAAACCCAGCTTTCTGAAGATCGTCGAAGCGGGGCAGATACCGGTGAAGGCGGACTGCAGGAGGTTTGCGCCCACGAAGGCAGTGAAGAAGAAGAAGCCCGGATGCACGAAGTAGCCGAGGCTCACGGAAAGAAGGACGAAGGTTCCGGCGAGGGCGCGAACGGCGTTTTCCACAGTCATGGTTGTCTATTCCTTTTTCTTGGTATTTCGGGGAGTTGAGGTCAAACGCCGGTCGCCGCGTCCAGGCCTTCAAGTCGAAGCGCTTCGGCCCGGCCGCGCCGCGCGATGAGGAAGTAAACGACGGGGACGGCCATTCGTGAGAGAAGGGTGGCCGCCACTTCGCCCATCATCAGACTGATCGCGAGACCCTGGAAGATGGGGTCGAAGAGGATGACGAACGAACCCACGACCACCGCGGCTGCGGTGAGCAGCATGGGCCGGAAACGCACCGCACCCGCTTCCACCACCGCGTCCACGAGGTCCATACCCTGACGCACTTTCAGCTCGATGAAGTCCACGAGGATGATCGAGTTCCGTACGATGATCCCGGCTCCGGCGATGAAGCCGATCATCGAGGTGGCGGTGAAGAACGCGCCGAACATCCAGTGACCGGGCAGGATGCCGATGAGCGACAAGGGGATCGGCAGCAGAATCGCGAGCGGGACCGCGAAGGATTGGAACCAGCCGATCACCAGGATGGCGATCAAGACCAGGACGATCGCGAAGGCGATCCCCATGTCACGAAAGACCTCGTAGGTGATCTGCCACTCGCCGTCCCACTTCATGGAGGGCCGCTCGGTGGTGAGAGGAGCGTCGATCCACAGGCGCTCGACCTTCGAGCCGTCGGCGAGCCGGATTTCGTCGATGCGCCGGCTCATATCGGCGAGCGCGTAGGCGGGGCTCTCCTTGGCACCCGCCAGATCCGCGAAGACGTAGGCCACGGGCTTGAGGTCCTTGTGGAGAATGGGTTGGGGCTCGGTCTCCTGACGTACGAGTGCTAGTGACGACAACGCGACCTGGCCTCCTGTGGGAGTGTCGAGGCGCAGGGAAAGGCGGCGCGCCACGTCCGCGCGGTCGGCGGCATCGAGACGCAGGCGCACCGGCACCGGCTCGCGCGCGTCAGGAGCGTCCACGAGCGCCAGGGTCCGGCCTTCGCCCGCCACACTGATCGATGAGGTGATGGCGGCAGCGGAGAGGCCCTTGAGGCCCGCCTTCTCGCGATCGACGGCGATTTCGATGACGGGGCGGCTGGCTTCGATGGAATCGTCGATATCGACCACCGAGTCCGTAGTCTGGAAGATCGACAGGATTTGAGCGGCGAGGGCCTCCCTGGAAGGCGCGTCGGGGCCGTAGATCTCGGCGACCAGCGTGTCGAGCACCGGCGGGCCCGGCGGAATCTCCACCACCTTGACCCGCGCTCCTCGTTCGCTCGCGATCCTCTGCAATTCCGGGCGCACGAGTTTCGCAAGGTCGTGCGACTGCAGTTCGCGATGGTGCTTGTCGGTCAGATTCACCTGAAGGTCGGCGCCATGCGGTGCCTTGCGCAGAAAATAGTGACGGACCAGCCCGTTGAAATTGTAGGGTGCCGCGGTTCCCGCGTAGAGCTCGATGTCCTTGACGTCGGGGCGCTCGGCCAGCGCGCGGGCCATCAGAGTCGCGGTTTCGAGGGTCACTTCAAGCGGCGTGCCCTCGTCGTGATCGATCATCACCTGGAACTCGCTCTTGTTGTCGAAGGGCAGCATCTTCACCTTGACCACTCCGAAACCCACCAGAGACATCGAGGCGAGAAGGATGGCGGCGATGCCGCCGAAGAAAGCGAGACGCGCACCGCTCGATGAAAGCAGCGCCCGCATGGCGCGGCGATAGGCAAGGGTGAGGGCGCCCTCTTTCGGCGGGGCTTCGTCTTCGGGTCCGTGAGCACCGGAGGCGAAGATGC
>CAZFQH010000022.1:0-19295 GCA_964520805.1 uncultured Acidobacteriota bacterium
TGCACGGACCCGCCCCCCATGCCCCCGTCGCTACGGCCCAAGTAAATTGGGCCTTCGCTCCTTCGACTTGTGCGGTGCACGGACCCGACGCTCAGGCCTTCACGATCCCCGCAAACGCGCTCGGCTTGATCTCGTACTTCGGGAATACCGACCGCATATCCTCGACCCCCATGTGCCGGACCAGGACCTCGGCGGTGAGATCGCGGAAGTCGGTGGTGACCGGGAGATCGCGGCCCTCGAAGAGATTCTCTTCCGAGAGTTTCGGGAAGCGGCCGTACACCCGGCCTCCCTTTACCGGCCCGCCGAGGACGAAGGAGACGCCACCGTGGCCGTGATCGGTACCGCGGTTCCCGTTCTCCCGCACCGTCCGACCGAACTCGGTCATGGTCATCACCACGACGTCGTTCATCCGGTCGCCGAGGTCGCGGTGGAACGCGGCCACGGATCCGCCGAGTTGTCTCAGCAGATTGGCCAACTGTCCCGTGGACGCTCCCGCGGCGGTGTGGTGATCCCAGCCGCCGATGTCCACGAACACGAGTTCGACGCCCAGATCGGCTTTGATGAGCTGGGCCATCTGCTTCAGGCTGTCGCCGAGTCGTCCGCGAGGGTAGGAAACACCCGCTCGCGGCTGGTACTTGGCGGGGTCGGCCACCTTCAACGCCTCAATGGCTTCGAAGGTCTCGCGACCGGCGTTGCCCAGCATGTCGGCAGCGGCTGCAGCGTAGAGCTTCTCGAAAGCGGCGGCTGATTCGGCCGCACCTTCACTCGCGGCCTTGCCCCGTCTTTCCATCTCCGGGGAGGCGTTGCGACCGGGCCGCATCCGCATCCCGCGGCCCTCCGTCATCTCAATGTCTTCGCGGATCTGAAAATCAGACAACCGGGCCAGGGCGACTGCGTTCGCGGAGCCGCGCAGGATTCTCGGAAGCGTCTGGGTGAGCGCCACCGCGCGGAACTTCGAATCGGTCTTTCCGAGCGACCCGGAGCAACGGTTCATCCAACCATCGGGTGTTGACTTCACGCCGGGGGTGCCGGTCTCCATGAAGTCCTGGGCATCGAAGTGGGACCTCGTGAGATCGGGGGATCCTATGGCGTGGACGATGCCGAGCTGGCCCTCCTTGTACAGGGGCAGGAGATCGTCGAGAGCCGGATGCAGACCGAAGTGGCCGTCGAGGTCGAGGGCGGCACCCTCTCGGCCGCCACCGGGAGGCGGAATGGCAATGCTCGGTCGCCCCTTGGCATAGCCCGGGTCCGCATAGGGGATGACCGTGTTGAGGCCATCGCAAGCACCACGCTGGAAGATCACAACCATGGTTTTGCGTTTGGTTCCAGGGGCGCTCGCGTAGACCGAGCGCATCAGTGACCGGGGGGCCGCGCCGAAAACGACGCCGGCCAGGGCCGAGGACTTCAGGAACACACGGCGGGAGGCGCTTTGAGTCATGGCTATCTCCTCTGGAATTCCGGCGAACCAAGCACGAGGCCGACGACCCGGTAAGGCTCGCCACCTTCCTTCTTCGCCTCGCTTTCGAGGGCCTTCCTCGAATTTTCGGAGAGCCCGCCTGGAAGCAGTTGTGCGGCCACCAACTCAAGGGAGGGCGAAGTGCTGCCGACCTTCGAGGGCTCGAAGCGCACACCGCGCAGGCGGCCGGCCGAAAGATCGAGGGCAAAGTTCATTCGCCCCAGCAGCGAAGAAGTGGAGATCCACTCATCGGCGGTGTCTTTGTAGCCGGTTGGCGGCTGCTGGAGATAAAGAGGCATACCCATGTCAGCGATTCGCTGCGTGAGGTCCCGTGCGTTCCTGACCTCGGCCCCGGTTGCGCGGATCGTGCTGACCACGAACTCGAGGGGCGTCTTGACCTTGGCTTTTCGGAAAGCCGGGCCCAGGAATTCCTCGGAGGTCACGATGGCGCGGACGACCTCGCGGATATCGCCGCCGGTCTTTTCGAAGGTGGCAGCCGCGCGTTGAACCAGGGCCTTGGGCGGAACGTCGGCCACGAAACGCCGCGCGAGCTTTAGAGCGATGAAGTTTGCGGTCTTCGGGTGGGTGGCGAGCCGGTGGAGTATTTCGAGACCCTCTTTCTCCCCGCTCTCCTTGATCGTGACTCCCAGGACTTTCTTGTCGCCTCTGACATGACGCGCCTCCTCGAAACCGAATCGCGTCTCCTGGTTCCGTCGCGGCCCGCCCGGGCCTTCACCGAGGATGGTCCAGCCCGTGAAGGCCTTCGCGACCTCGACCACGTCCGCCTGGGTATAGCCGCCGTCGACCCCGAGGGTGTGCAGTTCCATCAGTTCCCGGGCGTAGTTCTCGTTGATCCCGAAAGTTCGCCGTTGAGGGGGCGCCTGGGTCATCGTCTCGCCGTCCGGCAGGGGACGCCCCGTGCCGCCCTGGCCTGGACGGCGATTCCCTATGCCGCCTCGCCGCTGGTTGAATCGGGCTCGCGGATCGAAGGCCGGATCGGTCGACTGCCAGTTGTCGAGGTAAAAGAGCATGGCCGGGCTCTTCGCGGTCGAGACCAGAAGGTCCTCGAACTTTCCGAGCGCATTCTTTCGGATCGTCCGCTCGTGTTCGCCCACCATGTATTCGATCGGCCCTTTTCGAGCGAAGACATTGAAATGGTTGAACCAGAAATCGACCATCACCTCCTCGAGCTGACGCTCGGCGTAGGCCGCGCGCAGGATCTTGGCGGCCTGCAGATCGGAGACCACCTGCTGGGGACGGCCTTGAAGGCGCGCCAGTTCCGGGAATTTCTTCGCCATCTCTGCACGCTCAGCGCGGAGGGCCATGGGTGAATCCATGTCTTGTGCCTGGGCCCCCTCTCCGCCCGCCTTTTTTCCCTTCTCCGCAGCCTCTTCGCGCTCGGCGCGGGCCTTCTGGATCTGCTGGCGGATCCTCGGCGGCACTTCGTACTTCTCCCGAAGCTCTGAGGTAGACATCGACAGCGTCTCGATCAAGGCCAGGCGCTCGGCGAGGGCTTTGTCCTCGGTCACCACGGGGGCAAGTTGCGCGTCGATCCATGCCCCCAGGCCGATCTGCCGGACGCGCTCGATGTCTCGGAGGCTGACGCCGAACGTAAGGCGATTCAGAACGTGGATGAGAGTGGCGTCGTCTTTCGGCAAGGCCGTTGGCGCCAGGGTCGAAGAGGCGGCCGAAACACTGGCTCCCGTTCCGGAAAGGGCCAACTGAAGGGCCATCGCGATGCTCAGCGCCTTACAGAAACGGCTCGCATATCTCGTCATGATGACTCCTTGCCTCAATAACCCTTGGACCAGGGGGATTGGACAATGGTTGAGGCGCCGACCGTCGGTGGGACGGTGGGGAGGAACGGTTGCGGGGTCCCCAGGCCCAGGGAGACGGGCGGGAATCGTGCGTGCTTACTTGGCGGCGGGCACGTCCTGGGCTGACCAGATGCCTTCGCTCTTGGCCACGAAGGCGGTCGCGGTCAGATCGGAGAAGACATTGACGGTGGTGCGCGACATGTCGAGGATGCGGTCAACCCCGAGGACGATGGCGATGCCCTCACCGGGCACGTTGAACATCGTCAGGATGCCGACCAGCAGGGGGATCGAGCCGCCCGGGACCCCGGCCGCTCCGATGGCCGTGATCACCGACATGACCATCACAATCGCCATCTGCGCGAGGGTCAGGTCCACGTTGAAGATCTCGGCCAGGAAGATGACGGTGATGCCTTCGAAGATGGCGGTGCCGTTCATGCACATGGTCGAACCGATGGGGAGAACGAAGCCTGCGATCTGACGGGGTATACCAAGCTGGTTTTCGGCGACGTCGAGGCCGGTAGGCAGGGTCGCGCTGCTCGAACTGGTCGAGAAGGCCGTGACGAGCGCCGCCTTCACACGCGAAATGAAGAGCAGGGGTGAGATGCCGATGTTGAACCGCAGGATCGCGAAGAGCGTGATGGCCACGTGGGCCGCGAGGGCCATCAGCACCGTGACCACGAAAGCCGCCACCGCGACCAGTAGATCGATGCCGAACCTGGAGGAGACGGTGAAAATCAGACAGGCGACGCCGTAGGGGGCGAGCATCATCGCGAAGTGAATGATCTGGATCACCACCTCGTTGAGCGCCTCGAGCCACGCGATCATTGGCCTCGCTTTCTCCGCCGCGATCAGGGTCAAAGCCGCGCCGAACACCAGGCCGAAGAAGATCACACCGAGCATGTCGGTTTTCGCGGCGGCATCGATGGGATTGCGGGGCACGATGTTGACAAAGGTCTCAGGCCCGAACTTCGCGGTGGTGGTTGACGCCTCAACCCGGGTCGAGGCGTCGCCGGCGAACCGCTCCATCAGAGCCGCCCGGGTCTCGGGAAGCACCCGTTCCCAGGGCCGCATCACGTTCACGACGATGAGGCCCAGGGTCGCGGCCAGGCACGTGGTAACAATGAAGTAGCCGATGGCCTTTCCGCCCACCCGTCCAACCCGGCGGATATCGCCCAGCCCCGCCACGCCCAGCACGATCGATGCGAAGACCAGGGGCATCACCACCATGAACAACATGCGTAGGAAGACCTGGCCCACCGGGCCTGCGACATACTCGTTGACCCACTCGACGGTGGGGTTGTTGACGCCCACGGTGAGATTGGTGGCCATCCCGAGCGCCAGCCCGACGGCCAGGCCCAGCAGGATCTTCGTGTGCAACTTCATGCCGGGGCCGGAAGAACCGATCGATTCGCTCATGGGAGGCACTCTATTTGGGGATGGGCCTCCGCGGCAATATGTCCCCAAGGGGCGTTTGGATCGGGCTTTGGGTCTCGCGGCGGCGCGGGCCGGTTCAGCTCATGAGCCCGGTGATGCCCTGATGGAAGTGGTGAAGCACGATGTCTCCACGGTGCGGGCGATTTCTCTGAACCAGATCGACAACTTGATCGGCCACAAGCGGCGGCTTGAAACCGAAGTCGCAAAGACCCGAAGGGTCAGCCTGTTTCGGTTCGCGTCCGCGTACTACACGCTTCGTCGTTTTCTGGCCAAGTGGCGGAAGCCAGAAAGGTGCCCGTTCGTCAAACGGATTCGTGACTTCGCTGACGGATCCAGATGGAGAGGCCCTCGGCGCTAATTTCGCCACGGGCCGTGGAGAGGGTGATCTCGATGAGCTCTGCGGGAGTGAACTCCGGCACGTACCCGTTCGCCACGAGGAAGGCGATTCCCGCGTGAGCGCCTACACGTTTGTTTCCGTCGACGAAGGGATGGTTCATGACCAGCGAGTGCATCAGAGCTGCCGCCTTTTCCGGAACCTCCGGATAAAGGTCCTCTCCGCCGAAGGTCATTTGCGGACGCGCGATCGCCGATTCGAGCGCTCCGCGATCACGGAGTCTTTTCAGGCCCCCGAAGCGCTTGATCTGAGTCCCGTGGATGAACAGGATCTGATCGATGCCGAGATACGCCGTCATTTCGCGAGCTCGGCGAAAGCGTCCTCGTATTTGGTCATGATTGCGTTAGAGAGCTTCTCGAATCGCTCCGTGACCTTGCCGTCCTCGAAAAGATGGACGCCGGGGCGGATCGTGACGGCGCGGGTCTGCGGGTGAATCGACACCTCGACCGACATGCCCTTCTTGAGCTTGAACTCCTTCACGATCTCCACGGGGAGGGTCACCGCGAGGGAGCCACCGGCCTGAACAAGTTGTCTTTGCATGATGTTCGTATTCTATACATACTCGCCCGGCGAAGCGACGAATCAGGAGGAGATGCGTCGCTCAAAGCGCCAGGTCGAACCGGCGCCGTCGCGGGTGCGCGCCTCCGCGATCGACACGCCGAAGGCCCGTCCGAGGGGCTCGCCCTTCATCACCATTGAAGGCGGGCCGTCGTCGACGATTCGGCCGTGGTCCAGGACCAGCATCCGGGTCGCCCACTGGGCCGCGGCCACGAGGTCGTGGATCACGGCCACGATCGCCACCCCGCGACGGGCGATGGTTTCGAGGAGTTCAAAAAGGTCGAGACCGTGGCCGATATCCAGGTGGGCCGACGGCTCGTCGAGAAGGAGGAGGCTCGGCTCCTGTGCTAGCGCCCGAGCGACCAGAGCCCGCTGACGTTCCCCCGCGGAGAGCGAGCCGAGAGTGCGATGCTCGAGGTCCTGGAGGCAGGTCTCCGCGATGGCCCGCGACACCGCTTCGTGATCGGCGGCGGAGAGATCCTGGAATGGTCCCGCATGAGGGTACCGCCCGAGGGCCGTGCTTTCCCGCACCGAGATCAGGGGCGCCCCTTCCTGCAGGGCCACCACGAACGCGATTCGGCGCGCGATCTCACGACTGCTGAATGTGGCAAGGGATCGGCCGGCCAGGGAGATGGTGCCCTGCGAGGGCTTGAGAAGACGCGCGATCGCGGAAAGAAGGGTGGATTTCCCGGCGGCATTCGGGCCGACCAGGGCGATACGTTCCGAAGTGTTCACGGTCAGGGAAACCTGTTGAACCACGTCGCGTGTGCCGCGTCGAACGCTCAGGTTCGAGACCTCGAGCAGGTGCGAGCCGCTCATGCCCGTTCGGTGCGCCTCAGAATCTGGAGCAGGTAGGGCGCGCCCGAAAGGGAGGTGATGGCGCCGAGCGGCAGGTCGTACTTGTCGGAAAAGGCGCGCGCGAGAAGGTCGGAAAGCACGACCAGGATGGCACCCGCAAGGAAGGAGGCCGGGAGGAGTCTCGAAGCACGCGGTCCCACGAGGCTCCTCATGGCATGGGGGGCCATCAGGCCGACAAAGGGCACGGATCCGGCGATCGATGTGGTGGCGCCCGAGAGAAGGGCGGCAAGTCCAAGAAGGAGGAGACGCATGCGGGGGACATTGAGGCCGAGAGTGCGCGCCTCCGTCTCGCCCAGCAGCAGTAGATCAAGGGGACGACAGAGGAACCCCGCCACGATGCACGCAGGGATCACCAACAACGCGGCGAGGCCGAGGTGGGTGAAGCCGCGGCCTTCGAGGCCTCCGGCAAGCCAGAAGAAAACCGCGCGCACCCGGAATTCTTCAGACGCGATCAGAATGATCGAGGTCAGCCCGGACAGAAAAGCACTCACCGCGAGGCCGGTCAGGATCAACGACGTGAGAGACGAGGAGCGCGTGCCCTGCGCGACCATGTAGACGATCAGAGCGGCCCCGAGCGCACCCACAAAGGCGGCGGCGGGCAGGGCCATGAAGATGTCGAACGACCAGCCGAGTTTTACCGCGATCACCGCGCCAAGTGCAGCACCCGAGCCCACGCCGAGGAGCGACGCATCGGCCATCGGATTCTGGAACACCACCTGGAGCAAGGCCCCCGTGATTGCGAGGGCGCCGCCGACCAACGCCGCGAGAAGGACGCGGGGGAGCCGGATCTGGCCAAGGATGACGGTGTGAGCTTCATCCAGCGTGCTGGTTGAGGAGAACCCCGCCACCCTCAGGGCTTCCGCGGCGATTTCCCCGGGCGTGTATCGAACCGCGCCCAGGCAAAGGGCGAGGAGGACCGAGGCCAGAAGCCCGAGGCCCAAAAAGCCGTTGACCCGGCTCGCGGTCAATGGGCGAACCTCTCCTTGTGCAGCGCGCGCGCCATGAACTCGCAGGACTTGGCCGCGTGATGGTTGAGCGCCACCAGCAGTGCGCCGGGCATCTCAACCACGTGTCCCGCCTTCACGGACCGCATGATCGACAGCAGCGGGTGAGAGCGGATCTCTTTCGATGTCGTGCTGTTCTGCCCGATGAACAGCCAGTCGGGGTCGAGGCCGTACGCCCGTTCCACACCAAGATTCGTGATACCGGTGATTCCGCCCAGGGCCGCCGTGTTCTGTCCGCCGCCACAGGAGATCAGTGCGTCGAATGCGGTCTTCGACCCGGCGGTGAAGCCGCTGGCCCAGTAGAGCACGCGAGGTCGAGGAACTCCCTGCAGCCGCTTTTCGATGGCGGCCAGGCGATCATCGAAGTCCTTCGCAAGTCGGGCCGCCTTCGCCGGTTCGCCGACCGCGTCCCCTAGGGCCAGCAAAGCGCGCCGGAAGCCCGCGAGCGAATCAAGCCCCACCATGCGATGCGCGCGCAGGCCCGAGCGTTCGAGGGCTCGGAGGACATCGGCGTCGGTGTACTCAGAAACCACGATGAGGTCGGGCTTGAGGGCGATCAGACGTTCGACGTCCACCTTGGGAAACCTGGCCACGCTTTTCGGTATGCGGCCCACCGCGTTCGAGGTCCCGACCTCGTCGACAAGAGCGGTGGCGGCCACGAGCCGATCGAGCGGCAGGAGGTCCGCGAGGATCTCATCCGAGGCGAGATTCAACGAGGCGACACGTTGAGGCTGCTTTGGCTGGGCCTCGGTCAACGAGGGGGCCGAAAGAAACGCTAGCGCAAGAACGATGACCGAAGCGCGGAGGATGACCGCCCGACCGCGTCGATAGGAGGGTAAGGCTCGCGTTTCGCTCATCGTGATCGCCCCTATTTCAAGCTGTCCAGGGCGAGGCTGATGCGGAATCTCCGTGGCAGTGCCGCGAAGCCCAGCACCTCCTGGTAGGTCGCATTGCCCACGTTCTCCACCGCCGCGAGCAGTCGGGCCTGATTGCCTATCCGATAGGCCGCGCGCAGGTCGACTCGGGTGAAGCCTGGATTCTCCTTGAGACCGATGCCGAGGAAATCCGAATCGGCGCGCTTGCCGACACTCATCAGTGTGGCCGCGATGGTGCCTCGGGCGATCGCCACTTCCGCGGTGACCGAGCCCTGATGCCGAGGTCTGCGCCGCAGTTCCGTGCCGGCGGCGAGCAGAGGGTCGGTGCTGGTGCTCGTGACCACCTCGGTGTCCTGAACCGTGTAGTTCGAGATCAGCCGAAAATGCGACGACGGTCGCCACTCGGAAGAGAACTCGAAACCGCTCGCCTGAGTTTCGCCGAGGTTCTCGTAGGTTCCGACGAAAGGTGCGAAAGACACGATCTTGTAGGCGATCTGGTCCAGGTACTGATGATGGAAGTAGGTTGCCTGGAGCCGGAAGCCTGGGCCGAAGCGCAGATCCACACCGCCGTCGTAGGTCCGTGCCCGCTCGGGTTTCAGATCGGGGTTTCCGAGGGCGAACGACGAGGTGCCATAGCTCTCGAAGAAACTCGGGGCCTTGATTCCGGCCCCGCCGCTTGCGCGCAGGGTCAGGTCGAAGTTCCCTTCACGGGCCGCGATCCAAGCGAACGAACCATGAGGAACAAGGGTCGTGCCGGTCGAGCCGTTTCGCTCCGCTCTCAGGCTCAAGGTCGTGAAGGTGCGGGCACCCAGTGCGATCTGATCCTGCGCGAAAACTCCGTAGCTCACGCGGCGCGGCGACAGGGGCGAGGCGCCGATATTGCCCAGGCGACCCGTCTCCCGTTCGATGTCGCCGCCCGCGGTGATCGAGTGCGAGCCCGCCTGGCCGCGCAGTTCGTAGGTGCCGAAGAGACGGTCGGTCAGATTCTGATACGGCGTCGGGGAGGGGAAGTCGGATGAATCAAACGCAGCGCGCCTTTCGCCATAGGTGGGCCGATACGACCCTGAATTGAGCGGGTTCCGCGAGCGCTGGTCATCCCGCTTGAATCCGGCGCGGACCGCGTGCGACAACCCGCCGCGACGGAACTGAGAGGCCGCCGAGGCGATCACAAGGTCGCGGTCGTAACGCGCATCCCGGTCGGGCCGGCCGAAGACGGTGGCTCCGGGGGTTCCGCCTTCCGATGAGTTCAGCCGGAACGAACCCGAAATCGATCCGCCTCCAGTGCGACGGTGGTCCATGGAAGCCGCGAAGAGGTGCGACTTGAAGTCCGCGTTCGGGCCTTTGTTGTCGGTCTCTGAACGTCCCAAAGACAGCGTTCCTGAAACCGATCCACGACGTTCGCTGGCCAGGGCCGAGAAAGAGCTCGAGCCCAGATCGCCGCCACCTGCCTCGCCCCGCAGTCGGCGGCCCGGCGAGGCCGGCGCCGTCTCCAGGGCCACGACACCGGCAAGAGCATCCGAGCCGTAGAGCGTGCCAAACGATCCGCGTACCACTTCGACCCGCTCGACGTCGGGGGTGAGAAGCGTCCCGAAGTTGAAGAAACCGCCGGGTTCGTTGATCGGCACGCCGTCGATCAGAACGCGCGCGAAACGCGACTCGCCCCCGCGCATGAACAGCGAGGACTGGGCGCCCACGCCTCCCGTCGTCGCCACCGCCATTCCCGGCAGCTCGGCCAACAGGTCGGTCAAGCGGAGGGTTTGCCGATCCCTGAGATCGGCGGACTCGAGAACGCTTGCGGAGATGCCGATCGAGGACACGGCGGTGCGCGAGCGCGTGGCGGACACGATCACTTCTTCGCGAATTCGGGCGTTGCGCAAGGCGATGTTGAGCGACCGGTCCTGGCCCGCCACCACAATCGGCGCGGCATCGACGTCGAATCCTCGAACGCTCGCGACATAAGAACCGTCAGGGAGATCAATGCTGAACTCGCCCTGGGCACCAGTCACCACCTCGCGAGTGAGGGTAGGGCTTTCGAGCCGGACCACCGCCTGGGATACCGCCAGGCCATTCAGTGTGCGTACCGAGCCGCTGATTTCCGCAGCGGACAAAGGGGACGCCGCGAACGCGGCGAGAACGACGGAACTTCGAAACGTCCGGGGGAAACGGTGGAGCGACATGATGGGGAATCCTTCCTCGAGGATGAGGCTTGCCTACGGAGGAATGGAGAAACGGACCCATCAGGTCCCAAAGGCCCTGCCGGTGTGCCGGCGTGCCCAGACTCTTGGTGAGCGACCGTGACCTTCTTCCGCGAGAGGCCTCGTGTTGATGTTTTTTGCCGACTTCGCTCGAGGCAGGTTTCCTGGCTCCCGGGTCAACGTCATTCCTCCTTCAGCCTTCCCCGAGTCTTGAAGACTCGAGTGACTTTGAACGGTCGGAAGAACAACTCTCCGGCTACAGTGGCGGGACCGCGCAGGTATTCGACCTGCTTCCCTTTTACCCTCCTTTTATGGAGGCACCCTGAGCGACAGCGATGAGGATAGCGCACACGTCGGGTTTCGCGATCGTCCCCAAAAGCAAGAAACCGCCCGATTTTTCGGGTGGTCACTGGACCGAACGCGCAGCCTGTCTCGGGTTGCGGTCGCTTCCCCAGGGCCAGGCGACCGGTATCCAACCGGGGCATTCCAGGATCACCTCACATTTATGACGCACACCAGATGCGCGCCATGGTTCTGGGTGATGTTTCGTCGACCCAAAGCGGCGAGCGAGAATCTAAAAGGTAGGGGCACCCCTTGTGGGTGCCCGGTCTGGGATGCGCAGGTTTGCGAGGTCGGCCACAAGGACCAACCCCTACTTCGGGTCGGGGCCGGTCTTCAGCGGGTTCTTTTCATCGAACCACAGTCTCAGTCCGCCTACGATGGCTTGCGCGGGAACGCCCATCTTCTGCATTGTCTGCGCCGCACGGGCGCTAGTGTGTTCGTCCTGTCAGGAGCAATAAGTGGCGACCGGCTTTCCCATCTTCTTGAGTTTCTCCGCCACCGCTTCGTTGATGGTCTCCTCGGGGATGGAAAGAGCGCCAGGAATGTGACCGCCGATATAGGCGTCGTTGCCGCGAACGTCGACGATCGTCACATTGTTGGCGGCAACCAGCTTCTTGAACTCCGCCATAGTGATGCGGTCGGTCTTCGGCATGGGGGTAGCCGAGTTGTTCGAAGCGTTCGCGACCGGCTTGTCCGCCTGGGCCTCGGCGCAGCCCAAGCCTCCGATCGACACCAGCAGGGTGGCGGCAAGTGTCCACTTTCGCCTGTTTCTATTCATCATCAGGGTCCTCAAACTTTCGCCGGAGATTGTACGCTGGGGCTGCCGCTCGCCCATCAACGCCATGCCTTCCGATAACCGCTCGCCCACTGCCGTAACTCGCACGATCCTGCACGTCGACATGGACGCGTTCTACGCGGCGGTCGAAGAGCGGGACCGGCCCGAGCTTTCAGGCAAGCCCGTGATCATCGGTGCCGACCCGAAAGGCGGCGCTGGCCGAGGGGTCGTCTCCACCGCGAGCTACGCGGCGCGCAAGTTCGGGGTGTCGAGCGCCATGCCCATCTCCACCGCCTATCGCCTTTGCCCGCAGGGCATCTTCATCCCGCCCGACATGGGGAAGTACAGCGCGATCTCAAAGGAGATACGCACCATCTTTGAGATGTTCACGGATCTGGTCGAGCCGATTTCGGTGGACGAGGCGTTCCTCGATGTGACCGCGAGTGTTCGTCTGTTCGGCGATGGCGAGGCGATTGCGAAGAAGATCAAGACTCGGATACGCGAGCAAACCAGGTTGACGGCATCGGTGGGGGTGGCGACCGCGAAGCTGATCGCGAAGATCGCTTCCGACATCCAAAAGCCCGACGGACTGGTTGTGGTGAGGCCGGGTCATGAACAGGAGTTTCTGGCCCCGCTGCCGGTGCGACGCCTGTGGGGCGTGGGCCCGAAGATGGAGGAGCGCCTGGCCCGTCTCGGAATCCACACCATCGGCCAGCTTGCGGATGCTCGGGCCACCCGTCTGCTCGGAACCCACGGCCTCGATCTCCAGCGCCTGGCCCGCGGCGAGGACGACCGGCCGGTGGTCTCTGATTCAGGTCCGGCCAAAAGCGTTTCCGTCGAACACACCTTTGAGGTCGACGAAGGAGATCGGCGGAAACTTCGGCACCGCCTGCTTCAGATCGCCGACGAGCTTTCCAGGCGTCTCCGCGCGGAATCACTGGCGGGGCGCACCATAACCCTCAAATATCGGGACGAGACCTTCAAGACCACCACTCACGCGCATTCGCTGAAGGAGCCGACCCATGTCGCTTCCGAACTCTTCGAGACCGCGATCAGCCTCTTCGACGATGTTCACGGGTCGGCGAAGGTTCGCCTGCTCGGCCTCGGCGTTTCGGGCTTCGACGAGGCGGTCCAAAGGTCGCTGTTCGAAGACGACACGCCCAAACGCGGCGCGCGAATCGACCAGCTTCGCGATCAGGTTCGGGAGAAGTTCGGCAAGAAGGCCCTGGTCCGCGGGAGCGACCTGGAGACGTGATGCGATGACCGATCTTGATCCGATCTTCAAACGCTTCTTTGGCGACGACGAAAGCGAACGCCTGGGCTCGGGGTGGTGGAGTGGTGTGGCCGCGGTTTTCCTGGGTCTGGTCGGGCTGTCCGGCGCTCTCTGCCTCCGATTCCCGGAATGGTTGACGACACCGTCGGTTCGACAAGCGGTTCCTCTGGCCCTGGCCCACGCTCTGATTCAGGGCTCGATAGCTCTCGCCCTGCTTTCCGGACTCATCTCTGGTTTACTTCGAAAGCGCAAGGTGCTGGCGGTGACCGGTGTGACCCTGGCCCTCCTTGGGTCGTTGATCGGTTCGGCGGCTCCACCGCCCGCGCCGCTTGGCGATCGCGGGGTGCTTGGCCTCGACTGGTTCGCGCTCAATCTGCTTTTAACCGCGCTCATCTTTGCCCCGATGGAACGTGCCTTCCCCCTTCGCGAGGGGCAAGGGACTTTCCGCCCCGGCTGGACCACGGATGTCGCTCACTTCCTCGTGAGCCACCTGCTGGTGCAGCTGTCTCTCTTCACCACGCTGGTTCCCGCCCGCGTCCTGTTCGGGTGGGCCTCGACGCCGGAGCTTCGAGCCCTGGTGTCGGCTCAGCCCCTGGCTCTTCAATTCCTCGCGATCGTTCTCACCGCCGATCTCACCGAGTACGCAGTGCACCGGCTCTTCCATCGCATCCCTTTCCTTTGGCGCTTCCACGCGATTCACCACTCTGCACGGGCGATGGACTGGCTCGCGGGGTCTCGCCTCCACCTCGTGGACATCCTGTTGACTCGGGGTCTCACCTTTATTCCCCTCTTCATCCTGGGCTTCGCGGAGCCCGCGGTCTACGCCTATCTCGTTTTCGTCTCGTTCCACGCGGTGTTCATTCACGCGAATGTCCGCTTTAATCTCAGTAGCCTCGAGGCGTGGGTCGCAACACCGCGCTTCCATCACTGGCACCACAGCTCGGCAAGAGAAGCCATCGACCGCAACTTCGCCGTCCACCTCCCGATCATCGACCGTGTCTTCGGCACGTACTACGCGCCCGCGGGAAAATGGCCGCAGGCCTACGGCATCGAGGGCCACCCGGTTCCCGAAGGGTATGTCGAGCAGACGCTCTGGCCCCTGAGCGAACGCAGGCGCACCGGGGAGTCCTGACGGTTCGTGGGAACCCTTGTCCCGGCCCTTTTCAGTACACTCCTCGTCACCATCGCTCGCGGGCAGGCGAGCCACGGTGTTTTTGACAACCCCTGCCAGGAGACGACCGGTGCCCTCGAATCGACAGACCCTTCCGTTCGTCGTTGTCGCCCTCTCACTGGCCCTCTCGGTCCAGGCCGAGTCCGTGCAGGCCCGAGCCGAAGCCCCTAAAGCGGCTCGCCCGTCGCTCGCCGTCATCCTCGCCATCGACGGACTCTCCGCCGAGCAACTCCTGAAGTACCGGCCCTGGTACGGTGCCGGTCTCAAACGCCTGCTGGACGAAGGCCACATAGAAACCCGAACCCGGTACCGTCACATCAATACCGAAACCGGTCCCGGTCACGCGTCGCTGGGCACCGGAGCCACGCCGCGCATCACGGGCATCGTCGCGAACAACTGGCTGGAACTCGACCCGCAAACGCAGAAGCTGAAATCGGTCTACTGCACGGATTCTCTGACCCCCGATCCGGCGACGGGCCGCGCTCTGCCCGGGCCCTATCGGCTCGAGGTCGAGACACTCGGCGATCGCCTGGTCGCCACCTCTCCCCAGTCGCGTGTCTTCACTGTCTCGGCCAAAGACCGGTCTGCCATTCTCATGGCCGGCCGGTCGAAGCCTCATGTGGCCTACTGGTTTGACCGCCCGACGCAGCGTTTCGTGACGTCGCCCGCTTACGCGCCCGCAGCCGACGCCGTGGCCATCGTCGATGCCTACAATGCGGGCTCGATGGGCGATCACCTCGCCCGCCGTTTCGGTCGCGAGTGGGTGAAGCTGCCGCCCCCTGAAGGAGCCGACAAACTCCCGCAGCCGGTGCCGGCGCTGCTGCTCGGCGACTACCAGTTGCCATCGAATGGCCTCTATTTCCCACATCCTTACAGCGTGAACCCGCGAGGCATCGGAGAGGCGTACTACACGAGTCCCGTAGTGGATGAGCTGGCCGCGGATCTCGCGATCTCGTTCCTGGAGAGTCCCGAAATACGACTCGGCCGCCGCGGGGTTACCGATTTGCTCGCGGTCTCCTTCTCCGCGAACGATTCGGTGTCCCACAACTACGGCATGGAATCCGAGGAGGCCCTCGACGTGTTGCGGCGCCTTGATGCCCAGATCGCCCGGCTCTTCAACGTCTTCGATCGACTTCTTCCGGGCCAGGTCGTTGTTGGCTTTTCCGCCGACCACGGCTTCACCCCGATTCCAGAGGCCGCGCGACGGCGCGACCCCGCAGCCACCGGCGGCCGTCTCGTGACCTGGACCCGGATGCTCAACAACTTCCCCGACAAGACGAACCGCATGCTGCGCGACGAGCTGTGTCTCGGCGCGGGACAGGCCGCGGTGCAGCTCGGAGATGGCTGGATCGTGAACTACACCCCAGGCAGCAGTCGAGTCGAGGGTACTTGCGGGCCGGCGCGTTCGATAACCAAGGCGGACATCGACGGAGTGCTGCCGCGCGTCCTTGCCACCCTTTACCAGGAAGAGATTCAGGAGATCCGCCTCAACTCGCAGATGGCGTCGTGGCCCAAGGACGATCTCACCACTTTCCTTCTGAACGATTACTACGCGGGCCGTTCGGGCGACGCCTTCATCGTGCCGCGTCGGTGGGTCTTGCAGCACTGGGACCCCGGCCGCGGTTCCGGCCACGGCTCCACGCACGACTACGACACCACGGTGCCTCTGATCTTCTGGGGCGCGGGTTTCAAGGCCGGGTCGTCGACCGCAGACGATGCAGCGCCGTACGACCTCGCGGTCACACTGGGTGACGCCATCGGAGTGACCTTGCCGCAGGCGGTGGGAAAGAGCCGCCTGGCGACTGTGGGTCGGTGATCTCATCCACTTCCAGATGCGACTCATTGGGACTGGATGTGCTCTTCGTTTCGAGCGACGCACGGCCCCTCTGTGGCGGAGTTGCCCGGTGTCTCGACGGTTGGCTGACCGGCCTAAGCGAGTTGGGATACCGTGCAGGCATCCTGTCCCTTCTGCCCCAAGAACTGGCTGACCTTGCGCCGAATCCGGAGAGGCGTTACGGCGAGTGGAGGGTCTCAACTCCACAACGGCTTGCGAGTCGGCTCGATACGCTGCCCCTGGCACGGAAACTCCGAACCGCTCTCTTCTTGTTGCAGCGTCATATCAGCACACGCATGCGACTTACCGAGATGATTCGCAAACTCCGGCCTGCGCACTTGGTTGTAGGTTTTATCGACCGGGATACCCCGTTCTTCCTTCGCCTTGCGTCGGAGGTGCGAGCGTCCACAGCCGTCGTTGCTTATGCCGCAGAATTCAGGCCTTCCGCTCTTGCGAAAGCACCGTACCTTCTTCCGTCGCTGGCGAAGTCCGGGAGAGTGCTCGCAATATCTGCGTTCACGCGAGAGCTCATCAGCCGACTGCCGGTTGCCCTGCCTGCCGTTTCAATCGTGCGCCCTTCCCTGGATTCGGAGACAGAGGGTCGATGTCGACGAGTCTGGAGTGACGAGCGTCCAGATCGACAGGGCCCACTGCTCGTGACCGTCGCTCGTCTAGTCGAAGGAAAGGGGATCCATCATGCCATCGAGGCAGTTGGGATCTTGCGGGACGTGGGTATTGCTGCGGAACTCTCGATCGTCGGACAAGGAGATTTCGGGGACAGGTTGCGACGCAGGGTCACCGAGCTTCGGCTCCAAGAACACGTGAACCTCCTTGGCGGCTTGAGCGACGAAGAAACGGCCTTGGTTGTCCAGAAGGCGGACATTTTCGTGCTGACGCCGTTTGAACGGGAGCCGGGGAATGTTGAGGGCTTTGGACTCGCCTATCTCGAAGCGGGTGCTTTAGCGAAGCCGGTGATCGGCACCCGCACAGGGGGCGTTCCGGAGGCCGTCCTGGAGAACGAAACAGGCCTTCTCGTCGATCCGGCGGCTTCGGCCCAGATAGCGGAGGCCATCAAGGTCCTTTGGCAGGACAAAAGCAGATGCCGACGGCTGGGCGAGAGCGGTCGGCGGTGGGCCCTTGATCATGCCCCGGTTCCTTCGGCGAGGTCGCTTGCTTCGGCTCTAGGACTGGAGTCGCGCTGATGCAATTGGTTCGTGAGCTCCTGCGCCGGGTGGGGGCAAGGGATCGAGGGCATGCGTTGAGACTGACGTTGCTCAACGCGGCGTACGGAGGACGGCGATCCGGACCCCGCGTCTTCTACGTCGACGCGTTCTCCCAGTTCATGGGTCGCAGCAACAGCGAGGGCCTCGCTAATGCGTTCGCGGCTGCGGGGCCAACCCGGGCTTTCGATTTCCGCCGCGAGGCTCGTCGGTTAGGCCCGGCGGGCATGAACGAGCGTCTTGTGGCGGAGGCGACGCGATTCAAACCTGACTTGATCCTTCTTGTCATGGCGGAGAGCGTGACGGTTGAGGCTCTGACTCGCGTGCGCGGGGCAACCAATGCGCGGATCGTATATTTCTACCCTGATCTGCGGGAGCGTCCACCTGAATTTGTGGGGGCGCTCGGATCGGTCGCGGACTTGGTTTGTTTTCCTTGGGAGGATCCAGCGTTCACGAGCGATTGGCTTGGGCGGGACTTTACGGCTGCATTCTGGCGGCCTGGCGTAGACTCGAAGGTTTTCAAGCCGGTGCCGTCACTCCGGCGATTTGACCTTCTCTTCCTGGGCAATAACGCGGCTCCGCCGATTCCGGGTGCTCAGGAGAGGCGCGACTTCATCCGTGCCCTCTCAAAAAGCGGTTGGTCGTTGACTTTGTTTGGCGAGGGCTGGGAGCACTTGGCTGGGCCCTGTGTGACGGTTGCCCCATTCGTCAATGGCGTTGCATTCAGCCGCGCCTGCTCACAGGCGCGTGTCTGCATCGGATTCGGTTCAGACCGCGTGCGCCGCTACACATCTTGGGCCCGCCCATTTCGCACCATGGCGTCGGGGGCCTTCTTTCTGACCCGTCGTTTCCCTGGAATCGACATCGATTTCGAAAAAGGGCGGCACCTCGACTGGTTCCGCACCACTGAAGAGGCTATCGGTCTTATTGAACAACATCTGCGCAATGAAGAAGGGGCCAGAAACATCGCCAACGAGGGGAGTGCACTCGTGCGGACAAGACACACATGGGATGCCCGCAGAGACGAACTTTTCAAATTGGCTCGGGGATCGAAATGACCCACAGGGAAGATGCGCCCGGCCGCTTGAGCGAGTATCGACCTGACATCGACGGTCTCCGGGCAGTTTCAATCCTGGCAGTAGTGATGTACCACGCTAGGTACCCGGGATTTGAAGCGGGATATCTGGGCGTCGACGTGTTCTTCGTAGTCTCCGGATTCCTGATTACAGGGCAATTACTCAGCGAGAGGGAGATTACGGGGACAATCCACATGGGCCACTTCTACGCCCGCCGGGTTCGGCGTCTCCTGCCTGCCTTCGTTGCGATGATGGTTGGAAGCGCCATCCTCGTCCTTGCCTGCCTTGATCCGATGAATGAGCAAAGACTCTTTGGCAATGCCGCCGTTCGGAGTGCGCTCTTCTACTACAACATCGCGGTGTGGCGCGGGGGCTACGAATATGACGAGGACGCGGCGGAGCAGCAGGTCCTCATGCACACTTGGTCCCTTGGAGTCGAAGAACAGTTTTATCTGATCTGGCCATGTGTGTGCCTGGTGGTTGCTCGAATCAGTCGGCCATTGGCGGCCTTCTCTGCGTTAACGACCTCCAGCCTGCTCGGGGCCTGGTGGCGAATGCCCGAGGACGAAAGCGCTGTCTTCTTTCTCCTTCCCTTTCGTGTCTGGGAGCTTGGACTGGGCGCATGTCTCGCGGCGCGCAAGTGGTCGTTCTCTCCGAGGATATCCGGGGTGGCAGCCTTTGCGGGTGCAGTCTGCTTGGCTGTGACCCTCTTCTCAGGCGAAGCCCGCCCTCCCGACCTGAGGCCAGCGCTTGCGGCTTCCGCGAGTACGGCGCTAGTCATCGCCTTCGGAAAGGCACCGAATCCCGCCGGCTCTTTCCTTCGTACTCGACCGATGGTGTACCTCGGCCGCATGTCCTATGCCTGGTACCTCTGGCACTGGCCCGTCCTCATGCTCGCTCGGGCGGTTACCTTCTCGGCGGAGACTAATTTTCACCTAGATGCGCTGATAGCCGGATTCGTCCTTGCCTTACTGACTCATGTATGGATCGAAAAGCCAACTCTGCTTATCCCA
>CAZFQH010000023.1:0-19058 GCA_964520805.1 uncultured Acidobacteriota bacterium
ATCCCGGGCGTGGGCAAGCTGGTGGTCCGTGCTTACAAGGCTCGCAAGGGTCGCAACCCCCAGACCGGTGCGGAGATCCGCATCCCGGCCCGGAAGCGCCTCAAGTTCGTGATTGCGAAAGCGGCCAAGGACGCGGTGTTCGGCGCGTAGTTTGCCCGCGTAGTTTGCCCGCGTAGTTTGCCCGTGTAGTTTGATCCCGTAGTTTTGATCCCGTAGTTTTGATCAACGAAGGGTGCGGGGCGCCCCCCAAAAGCCGCAATCACCGCGAGCTCATGGGACGCCCCTTCAGCCTCACGCTCGAAACCCTCGATCGCATTCGCCGGGATCGCATTCGTGTGAAAAGCGGCGCTTTTGGCGCCGCTTTTCTTTTGCTTCCCGGCCTTCACGAGCCCGAGCTTCGCGAGCGCGCCTCAGGCTCCGGCGGCCTTGAGCGCCGCGGCCAGACCCTGGATCCAGACCTCGAACTCCACGGACGCGTCAACCACGATTTCGAACTTGCCGTTGGGCTTGCGCTTCACCGAGCCGGGGTTCTTCGGCCCGAGCGGGATCATGATGCTCTCTCTGTGAATCCCCATCGGGTCGGTGATCGCGAAGATCTTCTCAATTTCGGCCATTCCGACCTGCTGCATGTTTTCCCCCCGGGGATATGTCCGCGCGATAGCGCGCAACACCCTGATTGTATGCACCCGCGTTGGTCAAGGACGTTTCCTTCTCGCCGGTTTGTGGGGGCGAAGCGGGGATGAATCCTCCTCTGGGACGGGAAGGACACAAATCGGCCATCGAAATCGTCCTGGACGAAACCCGCGGTCTGGCCTTCGAAACCGGCGGTGAACGAGCGGCCCGTGCGGTCCGAGACCAGGCTTCGCTTGATCGGGAGATCGGCCTCGGAAGTCTGGAGAAGGTTGAGCTCATCACACGGATCGAACGGCGAGCCCAGCGCGCCTTGCCCGACGGAGTTCTACAGGCCGAAACCTGCGCCGAGATCGCGGCTGCACTCGAGGTGGCCCCTGCGGCCGCAAAGCCTCCGGGATTCGAACCTAAAGCACCCACCGTCGCGACCGAATCACTCATCGCCACCAGACCAGGCCACGTGGCCGCAACCGTGGATCGCGCCCTCCACGCCCGGGCCGAAGAAGCGGCGGACCGTGTCACCGTCTTTCTGACCGAGGACGACGGGACAGAGCGGAACATCACGTATGGCGAGTTGTACCGCGCGGCGTCCCGTATCGCCACCGGCCTCGCAAGCCGCGGGGTGTCGAGAGGCGACACGGTGGCGTTGATGCTGCCCACGGGATTCGATTTCCTCCGCGCCTTTCAAGGCACGCTGCTCCAAGGCGCCATCGTCGTTCCCATCTACCCGCCGGTTCGCCTGGACCGTCTGGCCGAATACGCCGAACGCCAAGGCGCCATCCTCCGCTCGGCGGGGGTGAAGATCATGATCACGATCCGGCGGGCGAAGGTGATCGCGGAGGTCCTGAGGTCGAAGGTTCCGACTCTCCTCGACGTCGTCACCGCTGACGAGCTCGCCCAGGATCCACGGGCGGCTCTGCGCCTGTACCCGCAGTCGAAGCCCGAAGACCCCGCCCTCATCCAGTACACCTCGGGCAGCACGGGCTCGCCCAAGGGCGTGATGCTGACTCACGCGAACCTGATGGCCAACATACGTGCAGTGGGCCTTGGCCTCGACTCGCGGCCGGTCGAAGTGGGGGTCAGCTGGCTGCCGCTGTATCACGACATGGGCCTCATCGGCAGCTGGCTTTTCACGATGGCCTCCGCCTACCCGCTGGCTCTGCGGTCTCCCCTGTCGTTCCTCGCCCGCCCCGAGCGGTGGCTGCTGGACATCCACCGTCGTCGGGGGACGATGTCCGCCGCCCCCAACTTCGCGTACGAATTGTGCGTACGGCGGATTCGGGACGAGGACATTCAAGGCCTCGATCTCTCATCGTGGCGCTGCGCGCTCAACGGGGCGGAACCGGTCCGGCCCGAGACCATCGAGCGTTTCGTTCAGCGATTTTCGAAGTATGGCTTTCAGCGGGAAACCATGATGCCGGTATTCGGCCTGGCCGAATGCTCGGTAGGTCTCGCTTTCCCGCCGGTAGACCGCGGACCGAAGTTCGACCGCGTCGATCGCGCCGCCTTCGAGAAAGGGCAGGCCACACCCGCAGCCCGGGACGATGCGTCCGCGAGTGTCTTCGTATCATCGGGTCGGGCCCTGCCCGAACACGAGATCAAGGTGGTGAACGAGCAGGGAGAGACGCTGCCGGAACGTGAGCTCGGCCGGCTGCTGTTCCGCGGGCCGTCGATGACAAAGGGCTACTTCCGCAACGAAGAAGCGACGGCGGCGATCCGCAGGGCCCATGGCTTCCTCGACACGGGCGACCTCGCCTACATCGCGGATGGCGAACTCTTCATCGCCGGACGACTGAAGGACGTGATCATCCGCGGGGGTCGTAATCTGGTGGCCGCGGAGATTGAAGAAGCGGCGTCCGAGGCCTCAGGGGTGCGGAAGGGGTGCGTCGCGGCCTTCGGGGTCACCGAGGCCAGGAGCGGCACCGAGCAGGTGGTCATCGTGGCAGAAACCAGGGCGACCACGACCGCGGAGCGCGACGCCATCGAGCAGCGGGTGATCGAGCACGTATCGAACGCGATCGGCGCTCCCCCCGATGTGGTCTGTCTGGTGAAGCCCGGCGCGGTTTTGAAAACTTCATCGGGAAAAATCCGCCGCAACGACACTCGGGCCCTCTACCTCGCGGGAGACCTCGGCCGCGACCAGAGCGACTCGTGGCTCGCTCGCGCGAAACTGGGCACCCACCTCATCAGCCGGGCGGGTTGGATCTTGATCGAGCGGGCGGGCCTCGGTGCTCGCGGTCTGCTCATCTACGGTTTCCTCGCCGTCTACGCGCCTTGCTCCTCGGTCGCTCTTGCCTTTTTATCTCCCCGTGCGGCCCGACGGTTCGAACATCGTTCGGCGAGGCTGGCGAAATGGCTCCTCACACCCCACACCTCGGTCACGGGTGCGATGAGTCTCGCCCCCGGCCGGGCGGCGTTGCTGGTTTGCAACCACGCCTCGTACCTCGACGTGATCTTCCTGCGCGCCCTGCTCGATGAGGACTTCGTTTTCGTGACCAAACGCGAAGCCTTCGACTATCCGTTCATCGGCCGATTCCTGAAACGCTCGGGCCACATCGGGGTGGAACGAAAGGACGCTCAACGCAGCGCCAACGATGCCTCGATCGTCACCGAGGCGTTGAACCGGGGGGAGAGCGTGCTGGTCTTCCCCGAAGGCACGTTCACGCACACGGACGGACTTCGCCCCTTCCGCCTGGGCGCCTTTCGGGCCGCCGCGGACGCGGGTTGCCCGGTCATTCCCATCGCCCTTCGCGGTACCCGAAAGATGCTTCGCGACGGTCAGATCGTTCCCCGCCCCGGCCGGGTCGCGCTCTGGATCGGCACACCCCTGCACGCCAAAGGAGGCTCGTTCCGAGACCTCGTGGCCCTGCGCGACAGGGCACGCGAAGTCATCGGCGCGGAGTCGGGCGAGGTCGTGCTCGACCTCGTGGCGGCGGGTCTGGAGTCTCCCGTTTGATCTCCCCGACCCGGCTCACCGCGGCTATGGTAGTCGAGGCGCGGGAGAGGCTGCGTCCATTCCTGAAACCCACCCGGCTGCTCGAAACCCGGGATTCCCGCGGGCGAACCGCGTTTCTCAAACTCGAGAACGAGCAGCCCACCGGCTCCTTCAAGGTTCGGGGGGCTCTCTCCAATCTCCTCTGCCAGGAAGAAACTCCCAGAGGCTTCGTCGCCGCCTCCGCGGGCAACCACGGTCTCGGCGTGGCCTGGGCCGCGCACCAGGCCGGTCGCCGCGAGAAGGTCACGATCTTCGTCCCCGGCAGCGCGCCGCAAGCGAAGATTGGAAAACTGCGGCAGTTCGCGATCGACCTGCGGGTCGTGGGTGAAACGTTCGACGACGCGGAGCGAGCGGCGCGAGACTTCGAGCGAGAGACCGGAGCGCACTTCATTCATGCCTACGACGATCCCCTGACCGCGGCCGGGCAGGGGACGGTGGCGATCGAGATCGTGGAAGCCCTCGGGAGAATCGGCACCCTGGTCGTTCCGGTCGGGGGTGGCGGCCTGATCTCAGGCAATGCCGCCTGGCTGAAGGAACAATCGATGGGGACGCGCGTGGTCGCGGTTCAGCCGGACGCCTCACCCGCACTTTCCGAATCGATGCGCCAGGGCCGGGCTCTGCTCGAGTATCCCGCTGGCCCCACGATCGCCGACGGCCTCTCGGGCGGCATCGGAAGCATCGTCTTCGCTCACCGCGACCTGATTAATCAGGTGGTGAACGTCTCCGAGGCTCGAATCCTTCAGGCGGTTCGCGACCTTTACGTGAACAACTGGATCCGCGCTGAAGGATCGGCGGCGATCGCCCGCGCGGTTCTTGATCTCGACCAGAGCGAAGGGTGGCCGGAGCCCATCATCTGCGTCATCACCGGCGGCAACATTGACGCCGCATTGTTCGAGACTCTGGCATGACCGAGTCCGTTTCGTCGCCTGCGCAGCCCGAGATGCCTGCCCGAGTCGCAAAACTCCTCATCGCCCTCCTCGGCTTTTCCTTTCTGATCCTGGGCATCCGCGCGATCGGCGCGTCGTCCCCCACCACCGATGAGCCCGGCCACTACCGCTACGGGCATCGCATCCTGCGCGGCGTGGCCGAGCGCTGGGACGACTCCAAGATGCCGGTCTCGGCACTCAATGCCCTGCCCTGCTTCGTTTCCGAGATGTCGGGTTTGCCGCTTCGCGATGCCTCGGAGATGTCCGGGCCCTGCGATTGGACCCTCGCGCGATTTCCCACCCTGTTGGGCGGGCTGGCCCTGGGCCTCGCCATCGCCTCGTGGTCGAAGGCGCTCTTCGGATGGTCGGGGGCCCTCGTCTCCTTCGGCCTCTTCGCCTTCGATCCCAACCTGCTCGCCCATTCCACCCTCGTCACCACCGATATCTTCGGCGCGCTATTCCTCCTGCTGTCGCTTCGCGCGTTTGCGCGATGGCTAGAAAGCCCGGGGCTCGGCGAAGCCGCCTGGCTCGGTCTTGCGGTCGGCGGGGCTTTGACCTCCAAATACACGGCGGCCTACCTTCCCCTGATCTTCGCGGTGGCCGCCCTCGTGGCCGCAAAGCGGCTCCCGCAACCGGGACTGCCACAGAGACGGGCCAAGGGCCTCACCCTCGCCGCCGGCGTGGTCCTCGTCGTGGTCAATGCCTTCTTCCTCTTCGACGGCACGGGGACATCGCTGCGCGACCACCACTTCGAGAGCCCGCGCTTTCGCGAGCTTCGGAAGCTGCCGGTGCTCGCGAGCCTGCCTCTGCCCCTTCCCCGTCCGTTCGTCGAAGGCCTCGACCGCGTCCACCACCGCGAACGCCAGGGGGGCGGCTCGGGCAACCTCTACTTTCTGGGCGAACTGCGCAGCCCGGGGAGCGAGGGCTTCCCGGCCTACTTCCTCGTCGTCGGACTGGTTAAGACCCCGCTCCCCGCACTCGCCGCCCTTTTCCTCGGCCTCTTCCTGCTTTTCCGCTCGCGCTCCGCCCCCTGGCGAATCGCGGAGATCACCTTGATCACCACCGTCGTTATGTTCGCGATCTACTTCAGTCTTCTGTTCCGAGCCCAGATCGGATGGCGCCATTTTCTCGTGGCCGTTCCGCCTCTCCTCGTTCTGGCCGGGCGCCTCGGACCCTTCATCATGGAGTCCAGGCGGAGAATGGCTCTGGCCGGACTGGGGCTTGTTCTTTCCGCGGGCTCGGTGATCCGTCATGGCACGGATCCGCTGTCGTACTTCAACGAACTGGTCGACCCGACGCTCACCTGGCGCATCGCCGCGGACTCGAATCTCGACTGGGGCCAGTCTCACGCCCAGGTGGAGAACTTCCTGGCCGCCCATCCAAACGTCCTGCGCGCTCCGGCCCGTCCGTTCCCCGGTCAACTTTTGGTGGGTGCGAATCAGCTCACCGGTGTCGTCACCCGAAAGCGGATGGAGTGGCTTCGCGAATCCGGCCTGAAGCCCTTGGGCCACGTGGCGTTTACGCATTTCCTTTTCGATTTGTCGGCATCGGATGCCGCCCGCCTTCGCCGGGATCGAGGAGACCCTCCCCTGCCGCCCTCCTGACATTTGCCGCGTTCCCCCTCCTATACTCCGAAGGATTTCGGGATGGGGCCGAATCCAAAAAGCTCAGAAGTGGGGAGATGAATGCGAACCGTCTTTATTACCGGCGCCAATCGAGGCATTGGTCTCGAACTGGTGAGGCAGTACATAGCCGCGGGCGAGGACGTCCACGCCTGCTGCCGGCGGCCGGGCGGAGCCGCTGAGCTCAAGGCTCTTGAGAAGGCCAACCGGGACAGACTGCACGTCCACGCTCTCGATGTCACCAAAACCGAGGCGATCCAACGGCTCGCCGGCGCGCTTTCCGAGAAGCCCATCGACATCCTGATCAACAACGCAGGGGTTTTCGGCCCGAAGGCGGACTCCGAAAAAGACCTCCGCCAGTCGCTCGGGCACCTCGACGAAGAGATTGTGGCCAAGGTGATGCGGGTGAACGCAATCGCTCCCATGATGGTGGCGCAGGCGTTTTCGGATCATGTGGCGCGAAGCCCAACGCGGAAGATCGTGGCGATATCGAGCGCTATGGGTTCGATCGCACAGGGAGACGGCGGCCACTACGCGTACCGCATGAGCAAGACTGCGTTGAACATGGCCATGGTCACCCTCGGGAAGGACCTGGCGCCGCGCGGCGTCCATGTGCTCGTCCTGTGCCCGGGCTGGGTGAAGACGGAAATGGGAGGAGCGCAGGCCCCCTTAACCGCCGAAGCGAGCGTTGCCGGGCTCCGTCTTCGGATCGACGAGGCGCCCCGTCCTGGCGCTCCGGGCTTTCAACTCTTCGACGGCACTCCCCTGCCCTGGTAGCGGTGGCGGGGTCGCGAGTGGTCGCGCGGGTCGTTTGCGCCTGGCGAAACTACCGCGTGCCGCGTCGCTGCCTGGCGAGGGCTTTGGTGAGCTCGCGCGTGAAAGCGGCCTCGGCGATGCCGGCCTCGCCGAGCACACCGGCTACCTCGCGCGCATAGTCGGTCAGGAAAGCGGCAGTCGCGCGCGGCTTCTGGTGCATGATGGTTCGCTTGTGCACGCGGCCGTCCTGCATCATGGCCCGCACCAGCTCCACGCGGCTCGGGCTCCACAACCGATAACCCTGCGCGTTTCGCGGCGGCTCGGAGATGCGCCCCGCGTAGAGCCAGTTCAGAACGGTCTGTTTGCTGACACCCAGTTCGTGGGCGACTTCGAGGGTCGTCAAATACTTCATGCGTGTGGGCGTTTTGCGATTCTTCGGCGATTCTGACGAGGATCCCCACCCCCGTCAACCACGGATGCGGTGTCGACGCTCATCAACCGCACTACTCCCACCGCGCATCGTCAGGCAAAAGTAGACGATCCACCGGCGTTCCCGAGGCCAGGTGCGAGAAGCAGATTTCCTCAAGGTCGGCCTCGCTCACCCGCTGATACCAGACGTTGTCGGGGTAGACCGCGGCGGTGACCCCCAGAGAACAGTGTTTGAGGCAACCGGTTCGGCTGACCAGAATCTCGTCCTTAAGCCCCTTCTCCTTGATCAAATCCTTCATCCGGCCCACGAGCTGCTCGCCCCCTTTCTCTCCGCAACTGCCGCGCGGGTGAGCGGGCCCGCGATTGTTCGAGCAGATGAGCAGGTGACGCTTTGGACGGGGCATCGAGCGATTCCTCGGAGGCAGGGCGGGAGGCAGAACAGGCAGGTTGAAGATTGAGAGCGCGACGTTCTCACCCTTTATGCTAAGCGGGATCGCAGCGCGTCCATTCCAAGGGTCCCGAGGGAAACCGGTCATTGCTTAGAAAACTGTCCATCTTGATTCTGGCCGCGGCCCTCGGCCTCGCGCGGACTCCCGAGGCGAGTGCTTCGGACCTCACCATTGTCTTCAGGGTCCGGGGAATCAGCGAGGACCGCGTCACCACCCATTACTACAGCGTCGACCATGTCCGCTTCGATCAGGGGGATGAGGCCACGGTCATCGATCTTCAGTCGGGGAAAATCGTGAACGTCTCGAACTCGAAAAAGCAATATTCGGAGACCACCATCGCCGAGATCGAGCAGGCCATGACGTCGGTCAGCGCCGAGATGGAGAGGGCCATGGCGGGCATTCCCGAGGCGCTGCGGCACAAGATGATGGGCGATGCCGGTCGCGAGGTTGGCCTCGTCGCCGGGGAAAGCCGCACCGTAGCCGGATCGGAATGCCGGGTCCACGTGGCCACCCTCGGCATCAAATCACGAATGGAGACCTGCGCCGCCGTCTCCCTTGGTCTCCCTTTCGAGCCGCGGCATCTGCGAAACCTGATCCTGATCACCGCCCCCATCGCGCGCGGAAACTCCGGCATCAACAAGCTGGTCGAGGCGATGAGAAGCATCGACGGCCTCCCGCTCGCCTCATCGACCACGATAAATCTCCTGGGTCGCAAGATCGAGACCGCGACGGAGGCCACGGAGATCCGGCGTGGCAAAGTGGCTCCGGAACTCTTCGCCATTCCGGTGGGATACCAGAAGGTCGAATCCCCTTTCGCGAAAACGAACCGCTGAGTCCAAACAAGCATGCCCCTCATATCCACCACCCAACTCGCCGACCAGCTGAACGACCCCAAGCTCAGGATCCTCGATGCTCGCTGGTACCTTGATCCCGCGCGGAAGGGCATCGACGCCTACAGCGCCGGCCATATCCGCGGCGCCTTCTTCGCCGACATCGACCACGACTTCGCCGGTCCGGGCGGCCAGCGGGGCGGCCCCCTCGGTCGCCATCCATTCCCATCGGCGCGGCAGATCCAGAATGTGATCCGCCTGTTCGGCATCACCTCGGGAGTGAAGGTGGTGGCCTATGACGATGCCGCCGGGGCGATCGCCGCCCGGGTGTGGTTCGTGCTCAAGGCCTTTGGTTTCGACGATTGTGTGGTGCTCGACGGAGGGATTACCCGTTGGATCGCGGAGGGTCGCGAGATCACCAAAGAGCCTCCTTCAATTTCAACCATGACCGACTTCGTGGTTTCACCCCGCCCCACGCTCGTGCTCTCGAAAGCCGAGGTTGTGGCTACGAAGGACACGACGTTGCTCCTCGACGCGCGGGTGGGCGAACGTTATCGGGGCGAGACCGAGCCCATCGATCCTCGCGCCGGGCACATCCCGGGGGCCAAAAACGCCCCCTACACCTTCAACCTCACCTCCGAGGCGCACCCGGTCTTCCGGCCCAAAGCCGAACTGCGCGCGCATTTCGAGTCGGTTGGGGTGAGCGACGAAGTGCAGCCAGTGGTGTACTGCGGCTCCGGGGTCACCGCCGCTCATGACCTGCTGGCGTTGGAACTGGCGGGGTTCAAGGGCCGCCTCTACGGAGGCTCGTGGAGCGAATGGAGCTCAGACCCCTCACTCCCGGTCGCGACCGGAGACAAGCCCTGACCCTCCGACCGAAACTCCTGATCAAAACCTCGCCCGTCAAGTAGACCCCTCCAAAGTGTCCCCGAACCCCGCGCCTAAACTCGAAGCCAAACATCTCTATCGGCGGCTCGACGCCCTCTTTCGGTCCATCGAGAAAGCACGAACTCCGCGGCGCCTCGTCGAGGCATTTCTCGACGGGGTGTTCCGGGAACTGGCCGAACCGCTCCGTTTTCGGTCCGCCTCCTTGTATATGGAGCGGCCCTCGGGCTTCCGCCTCACCAAACAGCTGGGCGAGCCGATTCGCGCCCCTTTCGACACTCTTTCCCCGGACCAGGCACCCCTCGACGAAGTTTTGCAGCATCGGGTCTTCCTCTACACCGAAGCCGCCAGTATCGCGGCCGCGCTACCCTTCGGCGCAGGCACTTCGTATGCGGCCTGCGTGGTCGGCCGGCATCCGCGCCGCTATGTGTACGTGTTCCTGCTGGCCGATGGCTTCGTGGCCGAAGAAATCGACTTCACTCTCAACACGCTGCGGGCCTCGCTTTCGTCACGGCTGATGGAGGAGCGCCTTCAGGGCGGCCTCCGCGAAGCCGCGGAGATCCAGGCGAGTCTTCTGCCCGACACCGCCCCTTCGTTTCCGCCGTTCGAGATGGCTCAGCGCTCTCACCCCGCGGAGGAAGTGGGCGGCGACTTCTTCGACTACCGCAACGTCCTCGCCGACGAGATTCTCGGCATCGCCATCGGCGACGCTTCGGGACACGGCCTGCCCGCGGCTCTTCTGGTGCGCGACGTGGTGATCGGTCTGCGTATGGGGCTCGAGAAGGACCTGCGTATCGCCTCGGTCTTTCAACGGCTCAACCGGGTCATCCATGAGAGCACACTGTCGAGCAAGTTCATCTCCGTGTTCTATGGTGAACTCGAGCGGGACGGCACTCTCACTTACGTGAACGCCGGACATCCGAGTCCTCTCGTCATTTCGAAAGACTCCGCCGAGCGGCTGAACTCCGGCGGCACCGTCATCGGCCCTCTGCCCGAGGTTCGCTTCAAACGCGGACTCGCCGTGGTGCCCTCCGACGCCTGTCTGGTGATGTGCACCGACGGGATCCTGGAACGGCGCGGCTCGTCTGAAGAGTTCTACGGCGAGGGCCGGCTGATCGAGGCGATACGACGCAACCTCCATCGCTCCGCGAGTGAAATCCTGAACGCGGTGTTCAAGGAGTGCGAGACCTTCGGCGAAATGCGCCCCTTCGACGACGACGCCACGCTGCTGATCGTCAAGCGCACCACGTAACAAAGATCACGCTCAGTCGCGACCCGGTCGCGTCTGACATATCCTCAGCGGCTTGAAGCTCCCTCTCTCCGCCCTCGTCGTTCTCGTCGCCTACATCATTGCCATTACCGCCCTCGGAACCTGGTTCGGGCGAAAACACAGCGGGGGGGTTCGCGGCTACTTCCTCGGCGGAAAAAGCGTTCCCTGGTGGGCCGTCGCGTCGTGCATCGTGGCCACGGAAACCAGCACCCTGACCTTCATTGGAGCGCCCGGCACCTCGTACAACGGCAACTTCGCCTTCCTGCAGTTGGTTCTCGGCTACGTCATCGGGCGGCTCATTGTCGCGTTCCTGTTCCTGCCCGCCTACTTCCGGGGCGAAATCTTCACTTCCTACGAGATTCTGCAAAAGCGCTTCGGAGGCGCGGTCCGGGCAACCTCGTCGTCCATCTTCCTTTTGTCGCGCACCCTGGGGGACGGCATCCGCCTGTATGCCGCGGCTCTCGTCATATCGGTAGCCGCCGGGATCGACGAATGGTGGTGCATCCTGGCTCTGGGCACCGCCATGATCCTCTACACCGAAGAGGGCGGGGTGATCGCCACCATCTGGACCGATTCGATCCAGATGTTCGTCTACCTGTTCGGAGCCATCGTCTGCTTCGTAGCCGTCGCCCTGGCTCTGCCCGACGGAGTCGCGGGTGCTTTCGAAAAGGCCGCAGCCGCGGGGAAGCTCACGTTCCTCAACACCGCCTTCGACATCCATCAGCCGTTCACGCTCTGGGCCGGGGTGATCGGCGGCATGTTCCTGACCATCGCCACTCACGGCACGGATCATTACCTGGTCCAACGCTTCCTGGTGGCGAAATCCCAGCGGGATGCGCAGATCGGCCTGATCCTCTCGGGCTTCCTGGTCTTTGCGCAGTTCGTTCTTTTCCTCTCCCTCGGCATCCTGCTCTGGGCCTTCTACGACGGCAGGCCTTTCGCCCGGGCCGACGAAATCCTGCCCACCTTCGTGGGGAACGAATTGCCGGGCGTGTTCACCGGCCTCATCCTCGCCGCCGTGGTGGCGGCGGCGATGTCACCTTCGTTGAACTCAATGGCCTCGGCCACCCTGCGCGACTTCTACGTCCCCTACGTCGACCCTCTGGCCAGCGAGGAAAAGCAGCTTCGGCTGGCCAAACGCTTTACCATCTTCTGGGGCATCCTGCAGATGGGCGTCGCGGGTCTCGCACGGAATGTGGAGTCGGCCCTGCAGGCGGGGCTCGCCGCGTTGGGTTACGCCTCTGGGCCGACGGTGGGCGCTTTCGCTCTGGGCCTCTTCACGACGACCGCGAACACCACCGGCACCATGGTCGGCATGTTGTCGGGTTTGATGGTTAGCCTTTCCGCGGGTCTGCTCTCGCCGCGGATCTTCGGCGTTCCCGGGATCGCTTGGACGTGGAATGTGTTCGTCGGCGCCACGGTGACCTTCGTGGTGGGCTTCGTGGTGAGTGTTCTCACTCGTGAAAAGGGACCCTCGTCGAACGCCGCTCCGGCTCAGTAGAGCAAAGACGCGGAGCGCTCGCGCCGGAACGCTTCGATGGCCGCCCGGTCCGCGGCCACGATGGCGTCTATCGACTCGCCCCGGTCGATGGCGGCTCGAAGTGATCTGGTTCCAACCAGGCGATCAAAGCCGCTCCCGTCGCGCAGAAACGCGAACTCGGCATGGCGCTTCTTCATCTCAACCAGGAGAGTGACGCCGAGTCGATAGGGCTCAGCGGTCACGTTGTCCGTCACCCGAATGTCGAGGCCCTGGCAGACCACATCGAGATGCTTGGGAGTGGGTGCGGCGGACGAAGCCCGTGGGGTGAAAGTGGTCGGCTCGCATCGGAAGCCCGGCACCCGGATCGCCCGAGCCAGTTCGGCGGCCTTGAGCCAGGGTGCTCCCACGGTAAGAAACGGAGTCTCCGTACCTCGACCTTCGGCCACGGTGGTTCCTTCGAGTAAACACGTCCCCGGGTAAGCAAGACACGCGGAGGCCGACCGAAGATTGGGAGAGGGATTCACCCAGGTGAGCCCCGTATCCGCCCAGTGCATGTCACGCGTCCAGCCCTGAAGCTCCACCACACTAAGGTTGGCGGGCTTGGCCAGTGAAGCGTTCACCACCCGCGCGATTTCGGCCATGGTAAGGCCGTGGACCAGCGGGCCAGGCGTCATGTTGACCAGGCTCCGTGGCACTTCCGACGCCGGACCCGACAAGGGACCTTCCACTCGGCGCCCCCCGATGGGATTCGGGCGGTCGAGAACCACCATCGGAACTCCTGCGGCGGCACACGCCTCGAGGCAATGGATGACGGTCGAGGCAAAGGTGTAGAAGCGGACTCCCGCGTCCTGCATGTCCACCACGAACGCATCGAGACCTTCAAGATCCTCAGGGAGCGGCTTCGACTTCCTGCCGTAGAGACTGATCACAGGTAGGCCTGAGCGCGAGTCCGTGCCGTCCTCGACCTTCTCGCCGGCCGCGGCCAGACCACGGAAGCCGTGCTCGGCCCCGAAGAGCTTCACGAGCTTCACACCGGTCGCGGTCAATGCGTCGATGGCGTGGCGAGAGTCGCTGGTCAGGGATGCGGCGTGGACCAGGAGGCCGACTCGCTTCCCACGAATCGGTTCGCCCTTGCCGTCCACGACGCGGTCGAGGCCCGTACGCACGCGCACGCGCGACTGGGCCCGGGTCAGGGTGGGGGCTAGCACCGCGGTGGCCAGAAACTCGCGTCGTCTCATTTCCTGCTTCATGCCGCCAAGCCTAATTCCGTTTCTGCCGAAAAATCGGGTGTAGGCTCCGTTCAATTATTTGAGCGTCCCCTCCACGCTCCGACGTCCCCACACTACAAACGAGGTCCGAAAAATGAAACAGGTCCGGCTGATTCTGATGCTGGCGTGCGGCATCGTCGCGTTCAATAGTTTGGCGTTCGCGCAAGGAGGCGGCTCGCGCTCACCGCTTTCCGGTATCGTCGTCGATCAACAGGGTGCCCCCATTCCCGGGGCTTCGGTACAGATCAAGGACGAAAACTCGGGCAATACGTTCGACAGCGTCACGAATGGCCAGGGGAATTTCACCGTTCCCGCCCTACCCGCGGGTACCTACACCGTGACCGTATCCTTGAGCGGATTCAAGAAGGCCGTCCTCAAGGGCAACAAGCTGCTCTCGGCAACCCCTCTCGACGTGAAAGTCAAACTCGAAGTGGGTGGCCTCGAGGAAATGATCACGGTCGAAGGCGGTGCGTCGCTCCTGCAGACCCAGTCGGCGGCCATCACCGCGACGGTGGAGGTCAACCAGATCACGACCCTTCCGGTCCCCAGCCGTAGCGCTTTGGATTTCCTGACTCTGTCGGCCGGCGTTCAGACCCCAGGCGGCACCGCCAACTCCCGCGATTCCATGATCAGCGGCCTGGACCAGAGTGCCATCAACATCACGATCGATGGAATGAGCATTCAGGACAACTTCCTGAAAACGACCGATGGGTTCTTCGCGCGCGTCGCCCCCCGGCTGGACATGGTGGAGGAAGTGACCCTCACTTCTGCCGCTGGGAACGCTGACAACTCCGGGATGGGCGCAGCCCAGATCTCGTTCACCACCCGCCGGGGCAACAACAAGTTCCAGGGCAGCATCTACGAGTACTACCGGCGCGACAAGCTCAACGCGAACACCTGGTTCAACAATCGCGATCTTCCCAAAGACCCCATCACCGGCAAGTCTCCCAAGGCGAAGCTGAAGTTCGACACCCCGGGCTTCCGCCTGAGCGGCCCCATCCGCATCCCGGGCTTCTTCGATGGTCGTGACAAGGCGCACTTCTTCATCAACTACGAAGTCGCGATGAGCCCCTCTCAGGTATCACGCAACCGGAATCTCCTCAGTACCCAGGCTCAGTCGGGTATCTTCCGCTACGGCAACCAGCAGATCAACCTGCTCCAACTCGCCGCCGCCAACGGCCAGCTCTCCACCGTCGATCCCACGGTGGCGAAACTTCTCGCCGACATTCGCAGCTCCGCCAGCAGCGGGGGTCTCGCGAGCCACACGGATCCGAACCTCGAGGTCCTCACGTTCCAGACCGACGTGGACAGCACCACCAAGTACCCTTCGGCGCGTTTCGACTTCCAGTTAACCCCGAAGCACCTCCTCACCCTCAGTGGCAGCATGACTTTGTTGTTGTCGGACCCGGACACCACGAACGGACGTGAGCCCATCTTCCCGGGCTTCCCGGTGCACGGTGTGCAGGACTCGAAGCGTTTCGTCTACAGCGGGACACTGCGTTCGACCCTCACCCCGAACCTGATCAACGAGCTGCGTGTTTTCGGGGCCAGCGGCGGCGCCACCCTCTTCTCCACCGAGATCAACGCGGGAATGTGGAACGGCACGCTGGCCAATCAGGGCGGGTACCATCTCAACATCAATGGCGCCTGCTGCAGCGGCGCCACCCTCGCCAACCCCGCGAGCGGCACCGGGCTCAGTTCGCGCGAAGCGTCCACCAAAGTGGCCTATGACCACATGACGTGGATCACGGGTTCTCACAGCCTTTCTTTCGGTGTGGACTTCACCGAGACGAATGTGTGGCTCGAGAATTCGACCACCGTCCCCACGATCAACTTCGGCATCATCACCGGCGACCCGGCCGCGAATCTGTTCACCACGGCAAACTTCCCGGGAGCCTCCGCCGCGAACCTCAGCGCGGCGCGAGGCCTCTATTCCATTTTGACCGGACGGGTTTCGTCGGTCGGTGGAAACGCACGCCTCGATCCCGGCTCCGACACCTACAAATACCTCGGCACGTCCCGCGCTGAAGCGCGGCTTCGCGAATTCGACTTCTTCATTCACGACACCTGGAAAGCGAGATCGAATCTGACCCTGAATTACGGTCTGCGCTACGCGTTGCAACTTCCCTTCACGCCGCTCAATAACAGCTACGCCACCGCCACTCTCGGAGACGTCTTCGGTGTTTCCGGCGCCGGCAATCTCTTCAAGCCCGGCGTCGCGGGTTCCGCACCCCGTTTCGTTCAGTTCAAAAAGGGGGAGAACGCGAACAAGACCGACCGGAACAACTTTGCTCCCAGCTTCGGTATTGCGTGGCGGCCCACGATTGGGGACGGATTCCTGAGCAAGCTCTTCAGTCAGGAGCCGGTCATTCGAGGCGGCTTCTCCATGGCTTACAACCGCAACGGCATGTCCGACTTCACCAACTCTTTCGGAGCCAACCCCGGCATTCTGATTGATGCGAGCCGGAACGAGTCTTTGGGAAACCTGGGTGCCGCTCCGGTTCTTTTCCGGGATCAGGCGCGCCTGGGACCGCCTTCCTTCGCGACCTCGCCGGCCTATCCGCTGGCCGACGTGGTCACGGGTGACGTCTCGATCTTCGACCCGAACCTCCAGGTCCCGTACTCGCAGACCTGGTCGCTCGGCGTCCAGCGCAAGCTCGGCCAGAAGATGGCGGTCGATGTGCGTTACGTGGGCTCACGGGGCCGCGGTTTGTGGAGCAACCTCAACCACAACGAATCGAACATCATGGAGAACGGCTTCCTGAGCGAGTTCCGGCTGGCTCAGGCCAATCTTCAAGCCAACATCCGGGCAGGTCGCGGAAACTCGTTCGCCTACTTCGGGCCCGGCAGCGGTACGTCTCCGCTCCCGATCTACCTCGCCTATCTCAACGGCGTGAACGCGGGATCGTCGGCCGACCCCTCACGGTACACCGGGGCCTCCTGGACTGACATCAACTTCACGAACCCGCTCGCCATCAACCGACCCCTGCCTTTCTCGCCCGCCGGGGTTGGTACGGCCACGGGTCTCGACGGAAACGCCACCCGACGCGCGAACGCAAGGGCCGCGGGACTCCCCGCGAATTTCTTCCGCGCGAATCCCGACCTGCTGGGCGGAGCGTTCGTGTTGTCGAACAACAACTTCACGAACTACAACGCTCTGGAGCTGTCGTTCCAGCGTCAATACTCGAAAGGCTTCCTCTTCAACGCGAACTACGCCTTCTCGAAGTCGTACTTGTCGAGTCGGTACACGCTGCGCAAGGATCCCGTCTCGACTCTCAACACTGGCGTCGAGGGAGGCGTCACGCATACGTCCAAGTTCTACGGAGGCATCGACCTTCCGTTCGGAAAGGGCCGGAAGTTCGCGGGCGGCGCCGGCGGAGTCCTTGATGCCATCATCGGCGGCTGGCAGCTCAACTTCACCGCCATCCTACAAAGCGGCCGGCTCATCGACTTCGGCGACGTCCGGCTCAAGGGCATGACCGGGCAGGAGTTCGCCAAAGCCTACAAGCTGCGATTCGACGACGCCGGGCGCAAGGTATACATGCTGCCCCAGGACATCATCGACAACACGATCAAGGCCTTCGACACCAGTGCCACATCCGCCACCGGATACGGCACGGGCGGCGCTCCGACCGGACGCTACCTGGCCCCCGCCAGCGGGCCAGACTGCATTTCTCTCACCGATCCCGCGATTTACGGAGGGAACTTCGGCTATGACGGATGCGGCGAAGGAGAGCTGGTGGTGACCGGACCCTTATTCAAGACGGTCAACCTGGGAATCTCGAAGTACTTCAGGGTCAAGGGTGCATCGAGGCTCGAGTTGCGAGCGCAGTTGATCAACGCCTTCAACTGGGCGAACTTCACTCCGGTGGGCAGCGCCAGCAACGCGGTCGCCAACTACGAGGTGACGGGGCTTTCGGATGGTCCGCGCATCGCCGAGCTGGTGTTCCGTTTCACCTGGTAGCGAACGCGTTCCCAAAAGGGGTGGTGGAAGCCACCCGCGCCCTTATTGTTTTATGCCGAAAAGCGGCAGCGGCAGGTAACCTCTCAACCCGTGGTATCTCCTGATGTCGCCGTCGCGGTCGAGCGCCTTGCCCAGCGCGGAAGCCTGGCCCCGGAACAGGTCCGACTCTTCGGCCGGACCGCCCGAGGCGAGCTGGTCAGCCTGTCGACGGCGATCCACGGCCTGCTGTACCTGGGGGTGGCCGCCCTCACCACGGGTGCAGGGTTGCTCTTCCGCCACGAAATCGCGAACCTCGGGCCAATCACGATCGCACTCGCGGTAGCGCTCGCCGCCGCTCTTTGCCTGGGATGGGTGGCGCGCCGAGCCGCGCCCTACTCCAACACACTCGTCGAGGCGCCGCATTTCGCGTTCGACTCCTTCCTCGTCCTCGGCGCCCTGCTCATAGCCGCCGACCTCGCTTTCGTCGAAGGCCAGTTCGTGGCACTCGGAGCGAACTGGGTTTACCACCTGCTTCTGGTGAGTGTGGGTTACGCGGCCCTCGCTTTCCGCTTCGATTCCCGCACCCTTTTCGGCCTCGCCTTGACCTCCTTCGCGGCCTGGCGGGGGATCGCGGCGGCCCGCCTGGAGCGTTCCATCTTCGGCTTCTTCGACGAGTCCAACCTCGTCCGGCTGAACGCGCTCGGCTGTGGCCTGCTGTTCTTAGCCCTCGGCCGATTCCTTCGTGACCGGGCCATCAAAGCCCACTTCGAGCCCACCGCCGTCCATCTGGGATGGCTGCTCGTCCTGCAATCCATCGCCTGGGGACTCGTGGATGGCCGGGCCGCTGGGCCGCACCGCTTTGCTCTCATCGCGGTGGGGGCGGGCCTCGCCTGGTTCTCGTGGCGAGGCGGGCGCTTCGTGCTCTTCGTCTTCGGCGTCCTCGCCGCGTACCTGGGCCTTCTGGTGACGATGGCCGATGTCGTCGACAACACGAACGCGATCCTGTTCCTCGCGAGTGCCTCCTCGATCGCCCTGGTGCTTGGTCTCGCGGTCATCCACCGCCGCTTTCCAGACGCGGAGGACTTGCAATGAGGCCGGAGGTCATAGCCGCCGAGCGCGTCAAGGAAGTGCGGGATGCGGCTCGCGCCTGGCGCCGCGCAGGCTTCATCAACGAGGCCACCCAATCCGCGATCCTTGCTCTTTATTCCGATGATCGCGAGCGCTTCGGTCCGGGTCTCCGCGCTCTGGCTTTCATTTTCGCGGGCTTCGGGAGTCTCACCCTGGTCGGTCTGTCTCTGGTTCTTTTCGAGCCTCGAACGGAGGTGGGGGCCGGACTCCATCTCCTCTTCTGGGCCGCGGTGCTGTTCATCGGAACCGAATGGCAGCGCGGACCGGCACGTCGGGCGGACGCGGGCGCCGAGGCCGCGACTGCGTGGGGCTCGGCTTGCTGCGCCATCGCCGGAATGGTCCTGCTGGGAGCCTCTTTCGACGGGAGTGGATACCAGCAGATTCTGCTCCGCATCGGCCTCGCGACCTTCGCAGTCAGTGGCGTCCTGGCCTGGCACTGGGGCGACC
>CAZFQH010000024.1:0-13085 GCA_964520805.1 uncultured Acidobacteriota bacterium
GGGATGGCGTTCTCCCATTTTTCGGCAAGGTGAGCGTGCCAGATTCGCGCCGCGGGCCCGGGGCCTGCGACGACGGTCTGGGCGGAGGCGGTTGCGGTGGGGTTGAACAAGACTCCCAGGCCGCCGATCAGGAAAAAGAGGCCGGTGGGACTCGTCTTGTGGAACCGCCAATTGCGCATGGGTGACTCCCTTCGAGAACGGTGCCCAAGCCACAATCGCACGAGTCGCGGCTCGATATCCACCCATCGACATCCCGGTGCGCCGACCGTAGGGTGGCGATTCAAGCAAACCGCGCTTTGTTCACTGACTCTTCGCGGCGTGCCCGCGTCCTTGCACCAAGAATCCGGAGGCCAAGATGGCCAAGGACGGTATTCGCTTCACCGATTTTTACGCTGCCAATACCGTCTGCGTCCCCTCTCGCGTCGGGCTGCTGACCGGCCGGCACCCGGGCCATGCCTCGATTCGCGACCATCAAAAACCGCCGCTCCCGGACTTCTTGGGATACATGGGTGCCTAGCCTATGCCTAGCCTAAGGATCGACGTTTCTTCATCTATTTTCCGACCCACGCGGATTTACCAAACGATTCCAGGCCACCGGGCCGCTGCGCGGGAAGAAGCGGTTTTTGTATGAAGGCGGCCTGCGCGTGCCCATGATCGCCCGCTGGCCCGGCACGATCCGGCCGTCCCAGACCAGCAACCTGCCAAGCGCCGCTTGGGATTTCATGCCCACGTTCGCGGACCTGGCAGGCGCGCCGAGGCCTGATCACGCCGATGGGATTTCGCTCGTCCCTTCTCTGCTTGGCCGTCCCGATCGGCAGCCATCCCGCGAGTACCTGTACTGGGAACATCACATGGGAAAGCAACAGGCGGTGAGAATGGGCCAGTGGAAGGGTGTCCGTTTTGGAGGGACCCAAAAGCCGATTGAGTTGTATGACCTCAGGGTGGACAGCGGAGAGACACGTGATGTAGCGGGCAGCCATCCCGACATCGTCGAACAGATGGGCGCCTTCATGGTGAAGGCAAGAGAAAACTCCGAGTACACAAAGTTCTGGGTCCTGCCGGAGCGCCGCCAGTATCAGCTCCAATTCGACAAGGTGATTTTCGATCAGTTGAAGCATGGGATCCGATCAGCCTTCACGACCGAAGGCGGAATGCGGGGCCCTATTTGCGGCGCGCGGGGCGCGGCTCTTACTGGTGGCACTTACGAGCGAATCAACGCGACCCCGAGCCCGGAAGGCGCGAAGCGAGGATCGCCCGAATGAGATCCTCCGGAGCCTCGGCCCGTGCCGGGGCATCGACGGTTTCTGAATCACGTACGACCTTCAGAGTTATCTGATAGGTCCTCAGATACCTGCGGCACGCGGAGCACTGATCGATATGGACTTCGAAGCGTTGCCGGGTTTCGGCGTCGAGGGTGCCGTCCAGAAATTCATCGAGAAAACCGTACAGGTCGCGGCAGGTCATCATCACCGCTCTGCCTCTTGAAAACGGTCGGCGATGAGCCGCCTCAGGGCGTGGCGCGCCCGGTGCAGGCGCACTTTGACCACACCTTCGCTCACGCCCAGCACCTCCGCGGCTTGCGTGGTGTCGAGTTCCTCGATGTCGCGCAGGAGCAGAACAACGCGATACATCTCGGGCAGACGGTCGATACAGTCGCGGACGAACTCCCGGGTTTCACGAGTTTCCACCAGCTGAAGGGCCGACGGCGACCAGTCCCGGGGATCGACCTTCGCGTGGCCATCCTCCTGGAATGAGGGCTGCAACGCGTCGATCGATTCCTCGGGCCGCCGTTTCTTCGAACGTAGTCGCATCAGCGAGGCGTTGACCGCGATGCGATGAAGCCAGGTACCGAGCTGGCACTGGCCCTCGAAAGTGTGAATAGCCCGAAAGGCCGACACAAAGGCCTCCTGAACCGCGTCCTTCGCGTCCTCGTCGTTCCTCAGAATGCGACGACAAACGGAGAGCATTCGGCCCGAGTGGGTTCGAACCAGGGTTTCGAAGGCCTCCTCCTGGCCCGCACGAAGCGCTCCCAGAAGCTCTATTTCGTGAAGGGGCGGGAAGGCCATCACTTGAACTTAGCACGCACGTTTTTCCGTCCTCAGGTCGCACCGGGCGCATGACAGTCCTTTGGATGACGCCTGCACCACGCTGGTTTCCGAAAGCGCCCCGCCCTCCGCTATCGCGGGGCCAGGACGACGCGGTCGAGCCTCAGAGCCTCGGCCAGGGACCAGGCCTGGAATGGGCAACCTCGAGCCTCATGGGGTGCATCGCCTTCCGCGATCTCGGGCAGGTGACCCATCTGATTCGGATCCAGTTGTGCCAGGAACGGGTCCAGGAAACGTTCTCTCGCCTCCTGGAGGGCCGCGGGTGTTTCGCCGCGCGCGCGGACCCAGGCCTCCACAAAGACTCCCATCAGGTACGGCCAGACCGTCCCCTGGTGGTACGCGGTGTCGCGGGTCCAGACTCCTCCCCGATACGTTCCGCGGTACTGCGGATCTTCAGGGGAGAGGGAACGCAGACCCGCGGGAGTCAGGAGCCTGCCTTCCGCGACATCGACCACCGCGCGCGCTCGATCGCCGTGCACAATGCTGAAGGGCAGTCCGCCGATCGCGAACAAGGCGTTCGGCCGTATGTGGCCATCGACCCGCCCCGCGACGTGAGCGGCGTCCACGACGTCGTACAGATATCCGCTCTCCTCGTTCCAGAAACGCGCGCTGAACGCAGCCTCCGCCTGGTCGGCCCAATCCCCGAAACGCGGGTCGAGGCCGGCGCTCGCCCGAAGCGCATTGATCCAAAGCGCCTGGATCTCGACCGGCTTTCCGATCCGCGGAGTGACCACATGATCGCCCACCTTGGCGTCCATCCACGTGAGCTGTACCCCGGGTTCCCCCGCGGCCAGCAGCCCATCCGTATCCCTTCGAATGCCGTGCCGCGTTCCCGCCGCGTAGCCGCGGAGAATAGCGAGGATCGCGGCGTTGAGCTGCCACTCCTCGATCGTTGAAGGGAGGAAGCCTGTCCGCTTCTCGGCAAGGCGTAGATCGTGAACGGCGACGATGAACCACAACGCCGCGTCGACGCTGTTGAACTCTGGAGCCTCGCTCGAATCCGTGAACCGATTAGGCAACATGCCCAGAGAAACCGCGGTCGACCACTGAAGCAGGATCTGCCGGGCCTCGCGCAACCGGCCGGTGGCCAGACACAGGCCGCGCAACGAGATGAACGTGTCCCGACCCCAGTCGGTGAACCACGGGTAACCCGCCACAATCGTTTTCCCCTGCTCTCGTGCCACCACATAGGAAGCCGCCGCGCGATCCCGCGCCGAGGGGAAGGCGCTTCGCCCTGTGCACTCCGTCTTGCGAATGGCCGTGACCTGATCGCGAAGAGAGCCCGCGTTGAGCCCCTCCGTTGCCGCGCCGGTCCCAAAAACCAGAAGGGCTTCCCCCTGATCGAGGTTGAAGGTGAATGTCCCGGGCGCGCCCAGGTCCTCGGTGCAGTCGAGGCCCCGGCCGTGATCGTTCGTGTAGAGAAAGTCTCGGTACCAGTAGGGCTCTTCGGCGAAGGCCCCCGTCGACAGGGCGGCCACCGAGGGCTCGCTCAGGTAAGGCGTGAAGGTGAGCCTTCCCGTGGCCTCATCTTCGCTGGGTTTGAAATCGAAGTCGGGGTTTTCCTTATGCAGCGAGTGGCAGTCGCGCCCTGACAGGAACGGGCGCACGGTGAGCGTCGAGCCCGGGGCCTCTCCGATGAGACGCCACGACAGGACGACCAGAGGGGCTCCGCGAGGGACGAGGATCGAGTGGTCGATGCGCACGCCGTCGCCCAGCCGATAGGTCCATGTAGGCCAGGGGTCGTGGGTGAAAGAGAATTCCACCGGCCGGCCCTCGTGACGCACCAGCCGGCCTTCGCCCTCGTCCCTCGGCTTGTAGGTCTGCGACGTGAGGGCGAGCCGCTGCTCCCCCAGATTCATCACCACATCGGCCCCATTCACCAGCATGCGACGATCAGTGGGAGGGTTTCGGGCGACGAGAAGGAGGCCGTGGTAGCGGCGCGTTCGAGTGTTCTCGGAGGTCGATGAGGCGAAGCCACCCAGCCCATCGGCCTCCAGCCATTCATAAACCGTCCTCATGGATTTGTGCTCCTTCTTCTCGCCATGTCCTCGATCGAACTCAGCACCAGCGTGGTCCAGCCCGCCTGATGTGAGGCGCCGAGGCCACGGCCGGTGTCACCGGAAAAATACTCGTGGAACAGGATCAGGTCTTTGAAGTGTGAGTCTGAACGGTACCTCGGGTTATCGCCATGGCAGGGTCGGCGCCCGCTGGGGTCGGCCAGAAAGGTCGAAACCAGAAGGCGTTCGATCTCGCCCGCCACCTCTAGCGCGTTCATCACCACGCCGGATCCCTTGGGGAACTCGACCTGAAGGCCTTCACCGTAGGCCCGGTGATACTTCCCGAGTGATTCCACCAGGAGGTGATTGAGAGGCAGCCACACCGGCCCTCGCCAGTTGGAGTTAGGGCCGAAGCCCTTGGTCTTTGATTCCTCGGGCGCGTAGTCGACCCGATACTCCTTTCCGCGATCGCGCAGGATGAACGGCTCACGCCGATGCCGCCGGGAAAGCGAACGAATGCCGGTAGGGCCGAGGAAACTCTCCTTGTCGGCCAGGTGCGGGAGCAGTCGCTGGACCTGCGCGAGGGACGGAAGCGAAAGCACGGGCGAAGCGGACCGGCCCCCCACGTATTCCTCAATTCGCGCGCGGAGCCTGGGGAAGGGAAGAAGAGAGTCGCGCTCAAGAACCGTCACCGCGAAAAAGGGTACGAAGCCTGCCATCGAAAAGATGCGGAGCGGCGTGCGCGCGGCGCCGTCCACATTGAGGTGATCGAAATAGAAGCCGATTTCTTCATCCCAGAGTCCTTCGTCGATCCGGTTCGCCGCTTCTGCGATCGTCGCGAACTGCTCGAAGAAGAAGAGCGCCGTTTCTTCGTAGCGGGCGGGCTCTTCCTTTCCGAGGTCTAAAGCCATCTCCAACATTGTGAGGGCGAAGAAGGCGAGCCAACCGGTTCCGTCGGCCTGTTCCAGGAATCCCCCTGAAGGCGGCTCCTTGCCGCGATCGAAGGCCCCGATGTTGTCGAGGCCCAGAAATCCTCCGCAGAAAAGGTGGTTCTTGCGGGGGCTCTCAAGACCTAGCCACCAACGGAAGTTTTCGACCAGGGGCTCGAAAGCGCGGGCCAGAAAAGCCCGCGATCCGCGGTCTCCTGGATCCGCCATCCGATGAACACGGAGGCACGCCCAGGCGTGCACGGGAGGATTGACATCACCGAACGCGAACTCATACGCAGGCAGTTGACCGGAGGGGTGTCGGTATCGACCACCAAGGAACAACGTGAGCTGATCTCTCGCGAAAGCAGGGTCCAGGCGTCCGAACGGAATCATGTGAAACGCGAGGTCCCAGGCGGCATACCAGGGGTACTCCCACTTGTCGGGGACCGAGATGACGTCGTGATTGACGATATGCGACCAGTCCTGATTGCGTCCGGTGATCCTCTGCTCCGGGGGTTTGGGCTGTGCGGGATCCCCAACGATCCAATCGGCGACGTTGAAGTTATAGAACTGTTTGGACCAAAGCAGCGATGCATATCCCTGGCGGAGGACGTTTCTTTCGTCGTCGGAAGCGGCCTTGGGCAGAAAGTCGTCGTAGAAGAGTTGAGCCTCGTGCGCGCGCGCGGCCAGGGTCTGCTCGACCTGTCTCAGTCCTGGCAGCCCGTGGCGAAAGTCCCTCCGCGTCGAAAGCGGATCTTTTCCGCCAGTTCGGCGTTGCCAAACCTCGAAATACTCCCGGTATTCCTGCGGTTTGTCGCCTTGATCTGACGAAAAATCTCTCGCTTTCGTTCGCGGTCGACTTTCACCACGGACTGCTAGCGTCGATTGGACGTCTGCTTCCGAAGCCAATCGCGAATGCAACACAACGCTTCCGTGCGCGGGCACGACCAGCCGATAGTGAGCCCCGGCCTTCGTCCCCTGTCTCTCCGGATTGACCGCGTGCTGCCGTCCCGACACCAGATACTCGTGGAACGCATCTTTCACGTAGGGCTGCCCATTCGCGCAGCCGAAGAGCCGCTCCATGTTGGTCTCGTTGTGGGTGAAAAGGATCGTCGGCTCGACGCCGGTGGAAGAAGCGGAAGACACCCAGAAATAGCGGCCCATCGCCTCGTGCGTAGCCGTCACGCACCCCCGCGCGCCGAGCCGCAGGTCCGGCCTGGGCGCGTAACCGGGTTCGTGATCGCGTCCCCAGGACCACGTATTGCGAAACCAAAGCTGGGGAATGACGTGCAGAATCGCCTCCGCCCCCGACCGGTTCGCGAGCGTGATGCGAATGGCCACATCCCGCGGTGCGGCCTTCGCGTATTCGACGGTCACGTCAACGTAGCGGTTACGGTCGAAAACCCCGGTGTCCTCGATCTCAAACTCAGGAGTGTGCAGGTCGCGTCCTCGGCCCTCGAGTACGAGCCGCTCATAGGGGTAGGCCCACAGAGGGTACTTGTAAAGACCCTTGCAATAGGAGTGAGTGGGCGTCGAGTCGAGGTAGTAGTAGAGCTCCTTCACATCTTCGCCGTGGTTTCCCTCGGGTGCGCCCAGGCCGAAGAGGCGCTCTTTCAGGATGGGATCGCGGCCGTTCCACAAGGCGAGACCGAAACAGAGGAGACCCTGGCGGTCGGAGAAACCGAGCAGGCCGTCTTCACCCCAGCGGTAGGCGCGCGACCGGGCGTGGTCATGGGGAAAGTAGTCCCAACAGGCCCCGTCCTTCGAATAGTCCTCCCGAACCGTGCCCCACTGCCGTTCCGCCAGGTAGGGGCCGAAAAATTGCCACTCTTCGCCTTTGAGTCGCTCGTGCTCCGCGGAAATGGGGTGCGTCACGTCCGTTCATTCTAGGAGCTTGCGGGCCAGCGGGCTCCTGACCAAGCCGACCGGCGGTCCCTTCCCGAGGGTCGGTATGGGTTCAGCGTCGCCCTCGAAACGTTACCCCGTCTTTTCGGCTTTGTCCCCTCTGGCCAGGAATCGCGAGGCCAGGTGGTCGAGACTCAGGGCCCCCGCACCTCGCACCACCAGCCACGAGAGAAACACCAGCAAAGCAAAGGCCGGGATGTCGGACAGACCGATCTCCGCGGAACGGGCGAGGGCTCCGGTGAAATTTTCGCGGTCGGCGGTGATGAGCGCCACCACCATGGTGGTGGAGAGGAGCGCGGCCGTGATGCGAGTCAGCAGGCCCGCGAGAAGAAGCATGCCCCCGTAGTACTCCAGCCGGGCCACAAACATCGCGTTCAGTTCGGGGAAAGGGATGCCGAGGTCCGTGAAGAAATTAACCGTGTTCTCCATGCCCTCGAGTTTGCCCCGCCCGGAGTCGAGAAAAGCGAAACCGACCAGGAGGCGGGTCAGCGCTCCGGGGACGAAATCGACGAAACCGAGGAATCGGATCGCCTGCTCCGAAAACCGGTGGATGGTGGAGTCGCCCATGAACTGTTTCACCTCTTACGTTTGGGTCTGCCGGTTCAGATGTTGGAGTTCTGGAAACGGTTACTCCAGGCTCTGGTCTGAAGGGCGTTTTGGCTCCGAATCCGATCGAAGGGGCACGATAGGCCCTTTCCATTCCGGATGACAGGCGGTCAGGGGGCCGTAAGCCCGGCGAAGCTTCTCGAAGTCCCGGTCGATGTCGCCGGTCGGCACGAGGACTTCGGGGAGTATGCCCCCTTCCTTCTTCGCGTAGTCGATGTAACCGAGATACACCGGCACGTTCGCCTGCAGGGCGATGTAGTAGAAGCCGGTTTTCCAGCCGAGGGTCAGCTTTCGAGTCCCCTCCGGAGCGATCCCGATCGCGAATCGCTCATGCCGGTCGAACCAGGAGACCGCCTGGGCCACAAAACTTTGGTGCCGGGAGCGGTCGAGAGGGATGCCTCCCATGGTTCGCAGGAACCAGCCGAGCGGTCCGCGGAAAAGCGTGTCCTTGCCGAAAAACGAAAAATCCAGCTCCAGCATGGCCGATGCCAGAATCAGAAAGAAGCCATCCCAGTTCGACGTGTGGGGTGCGGCGAGGATGACGTATTTCTTCGCGGCGGGAGTTTGCCCGATACACCGCCATCCCAGCAGGCGGAACACCTGCCGACCGACAAAAGCGACGAAAGGAGCCCGACCGCGGGTCTTCGGAGTCGTGCCGCTGCGGTGGTTCAAAGCGCTGCCCATGTTTCAGACGATAGAGGAAACCAAACCCGCTCGATCGAAGACGTTAATACCGCGACTATAGTTCGCGGCGCGACGCTCGAGGGGGTCGCGAATTGCCCCATGCTTTCCATCTATACCTTTCTTCTTGGCCTCGGTTTTGCCTTTGCGGCGCCTTTCTTCCTCTGGCGTGGCCGCGGCACCAACCGGTACACCGCGAATTTCAAAGAGAGATTCGGAGCCCTTCCGGTTTACCTGAACGTCGATGGCGATCGCTCGATCTGGATCCATGCGGTCTCGGTGGGTGAAGTATTGGCCTCGCGGATTCTGGTGGAGCCGCTCAAGAAGCGCTTTCCCAGGCACCGCATCTTCCTCTCCACCTCCACTGTCGCGGGCAACGCCGTGGCGCGCCAGCGCGTCCACGGAATCGACGGCCTCTTCTACGCCCCTTTTGATTTCCCGTCGCCCGTGCGGAAGGTCCTCGACACTCTGCGGCCGGATCTTCTGGTAATCGTGGAAACCGAGTTGTGGCCGAACCTGATTCATGAAGCTCATGCCCGCGGCACCAAGATCGCGCTGGTCAACGGCCGGATTTCGCCTCGTTCGTACCCACGGTACCAAAAAATTCGCGGGCTCCTTCGCGGCACGCTTCAGAAGGTCGATGCTTTCTTTATGCAGGCCGAACCGCACGCCGAGAGAATTCGATACATGGGGGCCCCCGAAGCCCGGGTGAAGGTCACGGGCAATCTGAAGTTCGACGCCTTGGACCGCGCGCGTCCAAAGGAGCGTCTCGCCCGGATCCTTCTTTCTGACCCGTCTCGCCCCATCGTGGTCGCGGGCAGCACGGTCCCGGGCGAAGAGGAAGTGGTGCTCAAGGCCTTTCAGATGGCGCGTGAAAAAGTGCCCGGTCTCGGCCTTGTTCTCGCTCCCCGTCACCCCGACCGTTTCGCCGAAATTCCCGCGATCGTCGCCGCGGCGGGCTTCAAGTGTGTGCGTCGAACCGATCTCGAGCCGGGCCAGTGGAAGGCGGGCGACGTCCTTTTGCTCGACACTCTGGGAGAACTCGCTTCGGTCTTCTCGCTCGCCACGGTTGGTTTTGTGGGCGGTTCGCTGGTGCCCCAGGGCGGCCACAACGTGCTGGAAGTCTCGGCCGGCGGCGTGCCGGTGCTCACCGGACCCAACGTCCAGAACTTCCAGGAGATTGCCAATGAGTTCCACCGCGAAGGGGCTCTGATCTTTGTGAAAGACGCGGCGGAACTGGCCCGTGAAATCGTTTCCTTCGCGACCGACAAGGCCCGTCGTGATGAAGTGGGAGGCAAAGGGCGTGCGCTGATTGAACCTAACCGCGGGGCCCTCGGCCGAACCGTCGACGGATTGTCGGCGTTGATTCAGTGAGGCGCTTTGCAGAAGGCTCTTTCGACGCTCGCTCCTTTGGGGTGGATCTACGGCCTCGGAGCCTCGCTCCGGCGCCGGGCCTATGAAGCGGGCGTCTTTCGTCAGCAGAGGCTGAGCTCACCCGTCATCAGCGTCGGCGCCCTGGCCATGGGTGGTTCCATGAAAACCCCCACGGTGGTCGAGCTCGCGCGCGCTCTTTCCGAACGGGGACCGGCGGTCGGCGTTCTCGGTCACGGCTATCGCGGCGAGGTCTCGGGTCCGCGCGTGGTTTCGGATGGCGAAAAGCCCCTGGAAACCGCCGATAAGGTGGGGGACGAGGCGGTGCTCATCGCCCACGAACTTCCCGGTTGTCCGGTGGTGGTCGGCAAGGACAAGGCGGCGGCTGGCCGCCTGATGGAAGAGCGCTTCGGCAAGCGCATCCTCCTGGTGGATTCTGGATTCCAGCACCTTGCGCTCTACCGCGATCTCGACATCGTCTGCGCCACGGAGAGGGATCTCGGAAGCCGAGTTCTGCCCGCGGGTCGACTGCGGGAGTCGCCGCAGGCGTTGCGGAGCGCCCACATGATCTTCACCGATCGCGCCACCGACGGGCCGCGAGTGGCGAAACTGCGCGAGCGCAGGCCGGGCGATGTCTTCGCCCTCTCCCGCGCCGAGTTTGGGTTCTACCCAGCAGACGGCTCTGGCGGCAAAGTAGATCCGCCGAAAAAGGTCTTCGCTTTCTGCGGCATCGGGTGGCCCGAACGGTTCATTCATGATCTGACCGCGCAGGGGGTCACCATCGCGGGACAGCGTTTCTTCCGCGACCACCATCCTTTCGCCGCGGACGATTTGCTCGATCTGGCCAAAGCCGCGGAAGCCGCGGGGGCCATAGCCGCGGTGACGACCACCAAGGACGCGGTTCGCATCCACCAGTGGCCCGGCCCTCTTCCGCTTCTGGTCCTGTCGGCCCGACTCGAGATCGACGGCCTGCCCCAGATTCTGAAGAGGATCGATCGCGTCATTCTGGCCCGGATTCGGGCGGGGAAGTAGTGCTCGCCCGTGGTCTGCGGTTCGCCCTGGAGGGAGCGGCTCTCGGTGTCTTCAAAGCCTCTGCCCTGGTCGTCCCTCGGGGGCTCTTTCTTCGCCTGGGTCAGGGTCTGGGTGCGATTGTGGCCGCCCTCGACTCGAAACATCGGAAGATCGCGGAAGACAATCTCCGTCGCAGTTTTCCGGAGTGGAGCGAGGACCTCGTGCTTCAAACCGCGCGAGGCGTGTGGGTCCATTTCGGCGGGGTGATGTTCGACCTCGTCCGCATCCTGGCCAAAGGCCCGGCGAGTGTGGATCCCCTCGCCACCATCGAAGGTGCTGAGAACGCGAGTCTGGCCCATCGTTCGCCGAATGGTGTGGTTCTTATCACCGGCCACTTCGGAAACTGGGAGACCCACGGAATCATCCACGCCAAGCACTTCGGTTCGATTGGAGTGGTGGCCCGCCCCCTCGACAATCCCAAACTGGACCAGGCGATGACCGCGCTGCGCGAGAGTGCCGGCAATGAGGTCATTGACAAAGAGCACGCGATGATCCGCTCGATGCGCCGTCTCAAAGCCGCACAGGGTGTGGCGTTCGTCGTCGATCAGAACGTGCAGGAGAAGGAGGGCATTTTCGTGGACTTCTTTGGCCGGCCCGCCTGCACGACCCCTTTCGCGGCCAAACTCGCCATCAAGACCGGGGCCCTGGTTCTGCCCTGTCGTGCCGTGCTGACCCCGGACCTGAAGTACCGCGTGATCTACGATCCTCCAATCGACCCGCGCGATTTCGGTACCGGGGACAAGGCGATCCGGGCCCTGACCCAGGCCATGATGAACGCCACCGAATCGTGGATCCGGGCCAATCCCGACCAGTGGTTGTGGATGCACCGGAGGTGGCATACGCAGCCGTCAAAGCCCCTCCCCGGCACCGCTTCCGAGGAGGTCCCCGCATGAACCAGAAGGCTCCCGAGCGGATTGTCATCCGCGCTCCCAACTGGCTGGGCGACGTGATCCTCTCCCTTCCCGCGGTCCGCGACGTCCGAAGCGCCTTCCCCTCGGCCCGCATTCATGTGCTGGCCCGTCCGTCGGTGGCCGCCCTGTACGAAGCGGTGCCTGGGATCGAGGCCGTCCTCCCCGCTCAGGGTCTGGATCAGGAAATACGCGCGCTTCGGGCCGGTTTCGACCTCGGCCTGCTCCTCACGAACTCGATCGGCACCGCACTGGCGATGACCGTTGGCGGCGTTCCGGAGCGGTGGGGGTATTCGACTGAAGGCCGCGCCTTCCTCCTGACGCGGTCCCCGTCGGTTCCCGCTACCGTCCGGGGACGTTCGCAGGTGAACTACTATCGCGAGATGCTTGCCGCCCTGGGTCTGCCCACGAGCGAGGCTCTCGATACCTCCTTGACCCCTCCCGCCGCCTGGAATGACGCGGGCCGCGCCCTGCTCGGCGACGGCCGTTTTCTGGGCATCTCACCGGGGGCCGCCAAAGGCTCGGCCAAGCAGTGGCCGCCCGATCGCTTCGCCCAGGCCGCCGACCGCCTGAGTGCGGAACTTGACGCTCGGGTTGTGCTTTTGGGCTCGCCCGCGGACGCTGCGGCCGGAAACGCGGTCTCTCGCGCCATGAAAACTCCACCTCTGGATCTTTGTGGAAAGACCGATCTGCGCACTTTCGTCGGAGTCGTTTCCAATCTTGAGGCCCTCGTGGCCAACGACTCCGGGGCCATGCATCTGGGCGCATCGCTCGGCATTCCGACGGTGGGCGTCTTCGGACCCACCAATCCCGAAGAAACTCATCCCGTGGGCCCGCGGGCGATCTTCGTGCGGGGGGTGGCCGAATGTTCGCCCTGCCGCCATGCCGTTTGTCCCATCGACCATCGCTGCATGAATTCCGTGGCGCCCGAGTCGGTGGTCGATCTTCTTCTTCGCGAGGTGCGTTCATGAGCCGTCCCGCCGTATTTTTCGATCGCGACGGGACGTTGTCCCACGAGGTCGGCTACGTCAACCATCTCACTCGGTTTCAACCCTTCGCCTTCGCGGTCGATGCCATCCGCGCGGTGAACGCGGGCCATCGGCTGGCCGTGGTGGTGACCAATCAGGCCGGGGTGGCCCGCGGTTACTTTCCGGAGTCCTTGATCGCCGACGTCAACGGTGTGCTCCAGAGCCGAGCCGAGTCCTCAGGAGCGCGGATCGACGCCATCTACTACTGTCCGCATCACCCTTCGGCGGGCGAAGCTCCGTACCGGCAGGACTGCGATTGCCGCAAGCCCCGGCCCGGCATGCTGCATCGCGCGGCCAAAGACCTCGACATCGACCTCTCGAAATCGTGGGTAATTGGCGACCGCCTGGGCGATCTTGAACTAGCCTGGAACGTGGGGGCCCGGGCCTGCCTCGTGAAAACCGGCTACGGCATGGGGGAGATCGAGTACTGGATGTCCGGCTGGAAGTGTCAACCGGACATGATCGCCGAGAACGCGCTCGACGC
>CAZFQH010000024.1:13095-18642 GCA_964520805.1 uncultured Acidobacteriota bacterium
GGCACGAAGCCAGGCACGAAGCCGGGCCCAAAGCCGGGCCCAAAGCCGGGCAAGAACCGGCTGCTCGCGGTGGTCGCCGCGTTTCAGGGCCGCCGCATCGCGGTGGTCGCCGATCTCGTCATGGACGAGTTTCTGAACGGGCGGGTCGAGCGCATCTCCCGCGAGGCACCCGTGCTGATCCTGCAGTACGAGGGCTCGGATCTCCGACTCGGGGGTGGTGCGAACGCAGTCCACAACATCAAGACCCTGGGTGGCGAGCCTTTTCCCGTGGGCTTCGTGGGGAATGACGCCACCGGCCGTTCGCTGGTGGCGCTCTTGAAGCGCAAGCGCATCCGAACCGTGGGTGTGGGACGGGCCAAGGCCTACGGAACACCGCTCAAAACCCGGATTCTGGGCGGAGGGTTTCACTCAACTCGCCAGCAGATTGTCCGGATGGACCGCACCCGGCCCCTGAAGGAAGCGGCTCGTCGCTGGAGCGAGTCTCATGTGCGCGCCGCACTGCGTCGGGTGGGCCCGGTCGACGGTGTGCTCGTGAGCGACTACGGTCTGGGCCTTGTGACCCAGGAGGTCTTGAACCTCGCCACCGCGTTCGCCCGAAAGCACCGAGCCCCCCTCACCGCCGACTCGCGTCACGCGCTGCTGGGCCTGGAAGGCGTCACCGCCGTCACCCCCAACGAGCCGGAAGTGGAAGAGGCTCTCGGCCTCACCATCGGGCACGACATGAAGAAGCTGGAGAGGGCCGGAAAGGCGCTGCAGACGCGGCTCAAGACCCCGGCCGTCCTGGTGACTCGGGGCAGCGACGGGATGGCCCTGTTCGAGGCGGGCCTGCCTCCGCAGCACATCCCGGTTTTCGGTAGCGATGAAGTGGCGGATGTGACGGGCGCCGGCGATACGGTGATCGCCACCTTCACTCTCGCCCTCGCCGCCGGGGCCACCGCCTTCGAGGCCGCCCATCTCGCCAACATCGCCGGCGGGCTGGTGGTGATGAAACGCGGCACGGCTACGGTGTCGGCTCAGGAGTTGCGCCGCGCCATTCGCACCGCGGATTTCGCATGACCGCTCCTTTCCGCCGCGCCGCGAGCAAGGTCGTCACCACCGAGGCTTTGAAGGAGATCTGCGACACCGCACGTGGTGCCGGGCAGACCGTGGCTTTCGCCAACGGCTGTTTCGACCTCCTTCACGTGGGCCACACCCGTTACCTTCAGGGGGCCCGCGCCGAAGGAGACCTCCTGGTGGTCGGCATCAACGCCGACGCCTCGGTTCGCAAGCTCAAGGGCCCGAACCGTCCGCTCCAGAACGAACAGGATCGCGCCCTTCTGGTGGCGGCTCTCCATGTAGTGGACTTTGTGGTGGTCTTCCACGAGGACACGGTGGACAACCTGCTGCTTGCCTTGAAGCCCGGTGTCCACTGCAAGGGTACGGACTACACGCCGGAAACTGTTCCCGAGCGCGAAACCGTGAAGAGCTATGGGGGAAGGGTAGCGATCGTGGGCGACCCCAAGGATCACAACACCAGCACGATCCTGAAGCAGAGGGCGCGGTAGATTTACCCCTTACCCAAGTGAGAATCCTGGTAGTCCGTTTGTCGTCGATTGGCGACGTCGTTCACACGACCCCCATGGTCGCGGCCCTGATTGAGTTCGGCCACGAGGTGGCGTGGGCGGTGGAGCCGCCGGCGGCCCCCCTGGTTGCCACTCTCAAGGGCCTTTCGCACACTTTCGTGCTGCCCAAGGCTTCGGCCTATGACTGGAACGATCGCTTTCGCCTGGCCCGGATCCTCCGCGACTTCAATGCCGAGGTCGCGATCGACGCTCAGGGCTTGTGGAAGTCGGCCTTCTGGACCTGGTTATCAGGCGCGCCCCGGAGGATCGGCTGGATTGCCGACCAGCGTCGCGAGGCCGCTTCGAGTGTCATGCTGACCGAGACCGTCGAATTTCTCGAACACCACGTCCACATCATCGACCAGCACCACGCCCTGCTCATCCGATTGGGAATCGACGAGCGCGGGTCCCGCGAATTTCCATTTGTACTTCCTGAAGAAGCGGTGGCGAAGGCCGCCAGGTATGGAACTTCGCTCGGTCGTCCGCTCGCGTTGATCTCGCCCGGTGGTGGCTGGGAGAACAAGCTCTATCCCCCCCAGATGTGGGGAGAGGTGGCGAAGGGCCTCGCCGCCCTGGGCCTGGCCCCGGTGATCCTCTGGGGGCCGGGCGAAGAGCCTCTCGCCGACGCCGTCGTCGCCGCCTCGGGTGGTGCGGCCCGGCGTGCTCCTGAAACCTCGGTGCTGGAACTTTCCGCCTTCGCCCGTGCCTCGCGCTTGTTCCTGGCCGCGGACACCGGACCCCTCCACATCGCGGGTGCGATGGGCGCGCCCCTGGTCGCTTTGTTCGGACCGACCGATCCCGCGCGAAACGGACCCTGGTCCCTCGACGATGAGGTTGTGCGGAGGTCCCCGCCCTGCGCGCCTTGCCACAAGCGGAGTTGCGAGACTCATCACGACATCATGAAGACAATCGAGGTCAGCGCGGTGCTCGAAGCGGCCGTTCGGCGCCTGGCCCGCTCTACCGATCGGAACGCGGCATGAGTCTTTCGAGGATCCGGGTTCGGGCGGGGTACACCGCGGGGGCGCTCGCTCTCTTCTTTGCCGAGCCCACCACCGAATCGCTTATACGCGGCGGAGTCCTTGCCCTGTTGGGCGAGTTGATCCGGATCTGGGCGTCCGGCCACATCGAAAAGACCCACCGGCTCGCCACCGGAGGCCCTTACGCCCACACCCGGAATCCCCTCTATGTGGGAAGCGTGCTGATGGCGCTCGGGCTTCTCGTCGCGGCGCGCCATCCAATCGCGGTGGTCGCTGGCCTCGCGTACCTTGTAGTGTTCTACCCCGCCATCATCCGCGAAGAGGCGAAGTTCCTCCGCGCGAAGTTCCCGGACGAATACCACGACTGGGCCCGGCACGTTCCGCTGTTCTTTCCCCGGCTCACCCCTGGAGGCCCGCGGCAGTCGAAGTACCAGATGAGTCGGCTGCTCGCCAATCACGAGTGGCGAAGTGTCCTGGGGCTCGCCCTCCTCGCCGCCTTCATGTTCTGGAGATCGTAGGGCCATCCTCCGCGATCTCCTTCCGTCGGCAGGCCCACCTGTTGCAACATAAGGCGTCATGTTCACCCCCGCCCTCGAACGCATCCTTGTTATTGCCGCGCAAGGAGCCCAGGACCGACGCCACGCTCACTTGACCACCGAACACGTCCTGCTCGCCATCGCGCATGATCCGGTTGGCCGCAGGATTCTCCACGGGTCCGGTGTCGATGTCGACCAGTTGATCAAGGGATTGACCGTTTACGTCGAGGAACAGATCGACCGCGTGCCCGACGGGTCGAGGAAGGCCCCCCAGCAAACCATCGGTTTTCGCCGCCTCCTCCAGTCGGCGGTCCTTCATGTGCAGAGTGCGGGGAAAAACGAGGCCGACGTGGGGGATGTTCTGGCCGCCCTGATGCAGCAGCCCAAATCGTTCGCCGCCGAAACCCTGGCTTCCCAGGGCATCACGCGGCTGGACGTCTTGAACTACATCTCGCACGGAGTTTCGAAGCGGCCCGACAGCCTTCCCGCGGGCCCCGCCCCCGCGGGCGATGGTGAGGAAGGTTCGGCGACGCCCACCGACCCTCTGGAATCCTTCGCGCCCTCGCTCTCTGAACGCGCCCGCCAAGGCCTGCTCGACCCTCTCATCGGCCGTCACAAGGAAGTGCGGCGAGTGCTCGAGATTCTGTGCCGCCGGCGCAAGAACAACCCGGTCCTCGTCGGTGATCCCGGTGTAGGCAAGACCGCGATCGTGGAAGGCCTCGCCCAGGCTCTGCTCAAGGACGATGCGCCCGAGTTTCTAAAAGGCGCCGAAATCTTCTCTCTGGACACCGGCGCGATGCTCGCGGGCACCCGCTATCGAGGCGATTTCGAAGAGCGCTTCAAACAAGTGATCGCCGCCCTCAAGAAGCGGCCCAAGCCCGTCCTCTTCATTGACGAGATCCACACGATGGTCGGTGCGGGGGCCACCAGTGGCGGCACCCTCGATCTCTCCAACATGGTCAAGCCGATTCTTCAGGGAGGCGACATCCGGATCATCGGGGCCACTACGTTCGACGAGTTCAAGGTCATTGAGAAGAACCAGGCGCTCTTCCGAAGACTTCAGAAGGTGGTGGTGGAAGAGCCGTCGATGGCCGATACCGTCCAGATTCTCTTCGGGCTCAAGGACCGACTCGAGAAACATCACGAGATCTCCATTAAGGACGAAGCCATTGACGGCGCGGCCAAGCTGGCCCAGCGCCACATGCGTGAGCACCGCCTTCCCGACAGCGCTCTCGACCTCCTCGATGAAGCGGGCGCTTCGCTTCGTCTCGACAAGATCGATCCGCGCGATGTGGATCTCTCTTTGATCGAACGCGTGGTGGCCCGGGTCGCCCGCATTCCGGAGAAACAGGCTTCTCTCTCCGACAAGGAAAGGCTCCGCAGCCTCGAGGAGTCGCTGAACCGCGTGGTCTTCCATCAGGAGAAGGCAGTGAAGCTGGTCGCCCAGGCCATCAAGAGGTCCCGCGCGGGTCTTGGCCCTGCGGACCGGCCGGTCGGTTGTTTCCTGTTCACCGGCCCAACCGGGGTCGGCAAAACCGAGCTTGCCAAACAGACCGCCAAGCAGCTTGGAAACGAGTTCATCCGCTTCGATATGAGCGAGTACATGGAGAAGCACACGGTGTCGCGTCTGGTGGGTGCCCCTCCGGGCTACGTCGGCTTCGAGCAGGGCGGCTTGCTGGTGGACGCCGTACGCAAGAACCCTTACTGCGTGGTGCTTCTCGATGAAATCGAGAAAGCGCACCCCGACATCTTCAATATTCTTCTTCAGGTGATGGATCACGCGACCCTCACCGACAACAACGGCCGCAAGGCGGATTTTCGTCAGGCCATCCTCATCATGACCAGCAACGCCGGGTCTCTCGAAATGAGCGGCCGGGCCATCGGCCTGCAGCGCGATGCTTTCAAAGACACCGCGGCACGCGGCAAGGGGGCGATCGAGAAATTGTTCGCGCCCGAGTTCAGGAACCGCCTCTCCGCCATCGTCACCTTCGATTCGCTGCCCTTCGAAGCGATGGAGCTGATCGTGTCGAAGTTCGTTCTGGAGCTTGAGTCGCAACTGCGCGAACGCAAGGTCGCGATCACCCTTGCCGAAGAAGCGCGGGCCTGGCTCGCCCGGAAGGGCTACGACCCGAAGTTCGGCGCCCGCCCCGTGGCCCGAATCATCCAGGAGCACGTCCGCGACCCGCTCACCGACGAGATCCTCTTCGGAAACCTTGAAGCGGGTGGGGAAGTCACGATCAGGCTCAACCCGGCAGGCGACGGCCTCGCCTTCGAGTTCAAGCCCACGATCGTGAAGGAACCGGAAGAGAAGCTCGAAGCCTAGGCTCGAAGCCGCCTTCCCGTTCAAGGAACGAACCCTCGACCGTCTCCCGGAGCCCGGGTAGACCGACGCGAGACGCGAGACGAGAGCCGGGGAGAGGTTCTCATCGAGGA
>CAZFQH010000025.1:0-6688 GCA_964520805.1 uncultured Acidobacteriota bacterium
GCGCTTGCCTGTGCGGTGCGCGCGACGGCGACCACGCGTCTCGGTCCGCACGTCGTCGGCCTCTGCCAACTCGCGCTCGGCGCCATTACGCTGCTCGGCGCATGGAGTGGCGACCGCAGCCCGCTGCTGATCAGCGGCGTCACACCGTTCCTGTGGCTGGGGCTTTTGACCCCGCCCGGCGTGCCCGAGGGGGCCGGGCTCCGCCGCGCGCGGCTGCTGCTGTGCTGGCTGGCCGTCCTCTTGCCGTTGCAGGCGTTTCCCGTCGCCGGCAGCCAGGTGAGCTTCGGCACGGTGCTGCATATCCTCGTCGGCGCGGTGTGCCTGGCCGGTGGTATGGGCTGGGTACGCTCGCGCGCCGGCGACCTCGCCCGACCGCGACTGCGCGTCGCGGCCGGGGGGCTGGCACTTCTCGCCTTGACCGGCGCGACGTTATGGGAGCTGCGCCGTGCAACGTCCGCGTACGACGCCCTTGTTCCCCTCGATCTGCCCGGCGCAGTGCGGCTGCGTCAGCCCCTGGAAGTGGTGCAGGTTCTGCAGAGACTCTCAACCGCCCTACGCGAGCGTGCCGACACCTTCCTGTCCGTGCCCGGCTTCAGCAGCCTCTACTTCTGGACCGGAAAGGAGCCGCCGACCCTCGATGTGATCGGTCACCAGATGCGCTTCTATTCCGACGAGCGGCAGGCGGAGATGCTGCGCGCGCTGCTGCAGCACCAACGGCCCATGGTCGTGCACTTTCAGGGGCTCGCGCCGCCCTACCCGCCCCTCGAAGCGGAGTTGCAGAGGCGCCTCACGAAGGCGATGCAGTTCGGCGAATACGAGGTGCTGGTGCCGCGCCATCGCGCGGCTCCCACCGCGCCGCCACCATGACGTAGACCGCGCAGTCCTGAGGACCAGCGCCGGCGCCGCTTACTTGACGCAGGTGATTGAAAAACCGAGGGGATCGGTTTTTGAACCGAGATTGAAGGCCAGCGAAGTGTGGCCGAGTGCTATCGCCACGATCAATCCCGGTGCCGCGACCACGAGCAGGGGTATCCGCCAGACCAGCGACAGCTCCAATTGGGGACGAGCCAGACGAACGCCCACCACGACCATCTTTGCCGCGATCGATACGAGGTCGGTGCCACGCGGAGATATGCGCACTTCCGTGAAGCGGGCAAGCAGACGCTCCAGGCCGTACTGAGTGAATCGCTGGTAGTCGAAGGGCTCATGATGGGCCCGGGCTGAAAAGGGGACGGTCGCTACCAGAGTGCCGCCACCCTTCAGGACCCGCCACAACTCGCCGACGAACGTCACCGGATCTTCCACGTGCTCGATCACCTCGGTGCACAGAACGTGGTCGAAGTGACCTTCGGGAAAAGGGAGGGTCTTGCCGTCAAACGCCACCACCCCGCTCTTCCCGCTCATTCCGAACTGCTCGGCGCCGACGATGTCAATGCCGGTGTAGGTCGTTCCTGCCGACAACAGATGAGCGTAGGGACTCTCCCCGCAGCCCACGTCCAGGATCTGGCCGCGCAACCCCGGCAAAGCGGACCTTAGAAAACCGTAAATCGTTCTCAATTGAAGATCGACTAGGCAACGGATGGCGAACCACAGACGCCCTGACCGGGACGCATCGTAGGTGACGCTGACCGGCTTGAATTCCTCGGTAGTCTCCATTGCCAACGCCTACGGCTTCCGGGCAATCGTGATGAGGTTGCCCACGTTCACGCTGAGGCGCAGGTCGGCCAGCCCAATCCTGCGAACCGATGCCTGCATCGCTGACTTCATGGCCATGGGGAATGGCGAAAGCCGCAACCAGTAGCGCAGCGGATAGCGATTCACCAGGGGCGTGAGGCTCTCGATGGTCAGACCGGACGTGGTCAGAAGCCGGTCGAGGCTGGCCCGACAGAAGAGCTGGAGATGCTCAATGTCAATAATGGGCGACCGCCGCCCCAGCAGCCGGTTGACCAGAGCGGTGTAATCGTGGGTGACGAAGGCCAGCAGGCCACCTGGTCGCAGTAGCCGGGCACAGGCTTCCGTCAGCTTCTTTGGGTCGGAGACATGCTCCAGGGTTTGAAAGCAGCAGATCAGGTCAAAGGTCACCGGGGCAAACTCCGACTCGACGAAAACGCCCTCTTTGATGAACGGACGCACCCGCTCCGAAGCCGCATCGATCGCGGCCTTTGAGGGCTCGACGCCCACAACCTCGTGGAGCCCGGCGCCGAGCAGGCGCTCCAGCAGGACTCCGGTGCCCGTCCCAATTTCCAGCGCGCGGGCCCGGGGCGGGAGAGAAACAAGGAAGGGCTGCAGCGCGTCCAGGTAAGTGTCTCCGGCGAGGTTCGCTTCTTCCGTGCCGTCATAGGAGGCCTCGGAGTACGCGTGGGCCAGTGCTTCCGAAGGTGGTGCGGCAACCGCGTAGACCGTGCTGCACGGCGAGCATCGCAACAGGCGATAGGACATGAACTCGGGTGCCTTGCGCGACGCGAAGCTGAAGCGGTTGAGCTTTTCGGGGTCAATCGATTGCTCAAGAAAGAGGGTCGCGGCCTCCGGTCCCGAGCCGCAGACCGGGCACACCCGACTCTTGAGTTCGTGCAGGACGCTCATCGCAGGGTCGCCTTCTCGGGAAGAAGCTGGGTGGTCTCTCCATTCTTGAGAAGGGCGGCGCGAATCATTCGTGGCCGGGCCTTGACCTCCTCCATGATCTTGGCGACGTATTCGCCAACCACACCGATGGCGAAGAGGTTGATGGCGCCGAAGAAGAGAATGGTGATCAGGATCGTGGTGATTCCCTGCGCCACCATCTGGGGCGCGAAGATCCGGATCATCAACGCCACCAGGCCGAGCAGCCCTGACAGCCCCAGGAGGGCAACACCACCGGCGGTCAGCATGTTCAAGGGTGTGTTCGAAAACGAGAAGATGCCACGCTTGGCCCAGTCGATGTTCTTCAACAGGTTGTTGGTACTGGTTCCAAAGGCCCGTTCCGGACGAACGTAGTCCACACCCACTTGTTTGAAGCCAACATAAGCGCGCAGGCCGCGCATGAAGAGATCCCGCTCCGGACAGGTCAGGAGCCAGCCGACCACCCGCCGGTCCATCAGGGAGAAATCGCCGGCATCGAGAGGAACCTTCACGTAGCTGAAGGCGGCGAACACTCGATAGAACGCCTTGTAAAGCAGGCCCCAGATGAATGGCATGTCGCGCTTGACCCGGCGACCAAAGACCACATCGCTTCCTTCCTGCCAGCGCGCGTAGAACTGCTCAATCAGCTCGGGCGGGTCCTGAAGGTCGCCATCGAGGAGGACGCAGGCATCCTTCGTGGCCATTTCCATGCCGCTTCGAAACGCCATTTGCGAGCCGAAATTGCGGGAGTGGGTGATGCCAATCACCTGCGAATCGGCCGCGGTGAGTTTGAGAATCGCGCCCGCGCAGTCATCGGGGCTTCCGTCGTTGACAAAGATGATCTCGTACTCGACGCCAATCCTGCGGAAGGTGGTCACCAGCCGCTCATACAGAATCGGAATCGCCGGCTCATCCATGTAACAGGCAATGATGGCGGTGATGCTCTTGCGCGCACGAGGGCGGTCGCGTTTGGTCAGGGCCTCGAAGCCACCGGGCCCAAGAGACCGAACCCATTCGGCGGTAAATCGCAGCCCGTCGGCGAGTTTTGTCGTGGCCACCCAACCCAGGAACCTTGTGGTCTTCTCGGTGCTGGCGTACCACGCATTAAGGTCCCAGTCGCGCCCCGGCATGGCTCCGAAATCGGCGGGTCCATCGATCCCGAAAACTGCCTGGGCGGTTTTCGCGAGGTCCCGGATCGTGGTCTGGAGACCGGTGCCGATGTTGAAGGACTCACCATACAGTTCCGGAGTCAGACGCGTGGCCGCGACCAGAAACGCTTCGCAGACATCATCGACATAGACAAAGTCCCGTGCGGTGTCAGGCCCAACGAAGGGCGGATACTGTCGTTCGAGTCCCCGCCTGACCAGATTCGGGATCAGCCTGGAGGCATCTTCCAGCGGTCCGTACACCGAATAGAGTCGCAAATTAACAATCGGAAAGCCGAGACTCCGGCCGGCGTAAGAAATGTAGTGAGCAGCCGCGGCCTTGGAGACCGCGTAGTGACTGTTGGGCAGGAGGACAGCGGTTTCGGCGGGCGCGGCGGCGTTGTTTCCATACTCGGAGGAGCTACCGGCATGCACAAAAGCGGCGATGGTGCCCTTGTCCAGCAGATCCACCAGAGCTACCAGGGAATTGAAATTGGTCTGGTAGGTCAGATCGCGATCGGTCTCGAACGAGTAGGCGCCGTAAGCGGTGAGGTCAAACACGGTGCGGGGCCGGATCGCCTCCACCATCTGGCGCATCTCCGGGACGCTGATCAGATCCACTTCGACCAGATGGCGGTTATCGACATCGGCGAGACGCCAGGCCGGCAACCGGCGCACCACGGCCACCACATCGGCACGACTGCGCAGGAGACGTTTTACCAGATTGGCGCCGATGAATCCGCCGCCACCGAGGACGAGGATCGGACCCTTGGGGGCCTGCGCCCAATCGACGTCGCCGGGCAAGCTCGAATCAACTCCTGCAGGACTCATGATCGGGCCAGTTTCAGGATGGAGTCACGTATCGCCTCGGGGTCGAGCCCGCTGTCGCGGCGGTGATAGGCCTGCGATCCGAACCGCGCAGAGGGATAGCCGCGGGCAAAGAGATGGTCGTAGCCGAGGAGTGCGATGCCGCGAGTCAACAGCTCCTGAGCGAGCATGGCACCAAGACCACCATGGGCCACATGCTCCTCAACCGCGGCCAGTCGCCCCGACGCGGCGATACGCTCGATCAGTGCTGCGGGCAGGGGTGCCCGCAAGAATGGCATTTCGGAGGCCAGCCACACTTCCGGCCTGCATTCTCCGAGGGTTGAAAGGATACCGAGCACCGAGCCGGCCAAGGGTCCTGACATCACGACTACGGGGCCGTCGCCCTCCACCAGCCGCCGCCAGGGGGCGTAACCGGGCGCTCGCGCGCCCGCCGGCAGTTCTCCCCGACCCAGGCGGACGTAGCACGGCCCGGGGTTGCTTCCGGCGAGGGTCACCACTTCGTCAACGTCCTCATTGAATGCGGGCGCGTATACGGTCATCCCAGGCAAGGTGAGCAGAATTCCGTAATCCTCGAGCGCGTGGTGGGTCGGGCCCATGACACCGTAGCCATAGCCGCCTCCATTGCCGAGCAGGCGCACGGGCAGATCGTGAAAGCAAATGTCATTGCGGATCTGCTCGAAAGGGCGGGCGTAACAAAATGGCGCGATCGAATAGACCCACACCTCCATCCCCTCCTGGGCCAGACCGGCAGCGACTGACACCATGTTTTGTTCGGCCACGCCGCAGTTGATGAATCGCTTCCCCATGCGGGCACGCAGGGGTTCGAGGGCCATGAACCCGAGGTCGCCGGTGAGAAACACCATGTTGGGCTTGTCCGCGCGGGCGATCAACGCCGTGCAGAGCTCCGCCCTCATGATGGATCGACCGCGCCAGGGTCAGCGAATAGCGACATGGCGGCCTCGTACTGCGGGGCGGTCAAGGGCAGGTAATGCGACTCCAGCCTGCCCTCAAACCCGGGCACGCCGTAACCCTTGATGGTATCCAGAATGGCAAGCACCGGACGGCGGCCCGAGGGCCTGAGAGCATCCCTCAAGCCTCCGAGGTCGCGACCGTTGCAGCTTCGCAGCTCGACGTCAAAGCCTGCCAGCTGGGACCCGAGGGGGGACATGGAGGCCACTTCCGTGGTGGTGCCGAATCCCTGCAGCCCATTGTGGTCAACCAGAATGGTCAGGTTCGAGAGTTGGTGGTGGCAAGCAAAGATGAGTGCCTCCAGCGTCGATCCTTCCTGCCAGTCACCGTCGGAGGTCAGACAAAAAATCCGCCGCGACTCGCCCTTGAGGCGCGCGGCCAAGGCCAGGCCTGCGGCGAGCGAAAGACCGTGCCCGAGGCTGCCGGTGGAGAACAGGATTTGGGGAATCGTCTTTGGCCCGGGATGGCCGGGCAGGCGGGTGCCCTCCCCGTGAAAGGTATGCAAGTCTTCGTCCGTAAGGAGACCGAGCGACCAAAGGGTAATGTAGTAGGCCCCCGCCGAATGACCCTTCGAGAGCACGAACCGGTCGTCGTCCGCCATCAACTCATGATGGACAACCACCATCGCATCGAGTGCCGAGAGATTCCCGCCGAGATGTCCGGTCTGGCTGCGATAGTGCATTTCGATCAATCGCCGCCGGGCCTTGTTGATCAGCGCGGCCGTGACGCGTTGTTTCATCGGGTCTAGCAAGAGTCCTCATCTGTTTCGTCCGCTGGAACAGAAGCGGCCACCCTGTCGAGCAGGCATATTAATCCATAGCCTGATCACTCCCGGCCCGCGCCGTGACCGCAAGTCACGGCGGGCTCTGGCAGGTTTTGGTACGCAATTCGGCGGCCATGAGTCTCGCGATCGTCAAGCCCTAGAAGAGGCTAACGCGCGAGCCGGGCCAGGCCTCGATCGGCGATCGCCACGAGATCGGCGCGGTTCAGAAGCACCGCCGCCTCTTTGAGTCCTCGATATCCGTCGAGGTTCGCAGGATCTAGATCAACCGCATCTTTGAACAGGCGGGCGGCGGCCGAGGCGTTCCCCTGCTGAAGCTCGAAGACCCCAAAGTTGTTGCGGGCAGTGGCGGCTTCGGGCGCTGCTT
>CAZFQH010000025.1:6698-10285 GCA_964520805.1 uncultured Acidobacteriota bacterium
GCTGCTTCCAGAAGGCGCAGGAAGGCGTTCCGCGCCTCGGCCGGGCGAGCCAACTGGGCCAGGGCGAGGGCCCGTACTTCGAGGGCGCGGGATTCTTCCGGGTCGAGGCCGAGCGCTCCTTCGGCGAGACGGACCGCGGGATCGAGACGACCGTCCTTCAACTCGGCCTCGGCGGCCAGGCCGATGGCCTCGACATTTCGCGGATCCACGGCCAGGACGCGGGCTATGAGTTTGCGCATGACCTGCAGATTCGAAGCCGCCGACTGAATCTCCGCGGCCAGAAGATAGGGAGTCGGATCCCTGGGGTCGATACGCGACGCCTCCTCCAAAGACTGAAGGGCCTGGGCCTCCCGACCGGAATTCCAGTACAGAAGGGCCTGGGTCACATACAGAGGGGCCGAAGGCGAGCGCGAGATCCCCGACTTCAGGCCGGCCTCCGCCGCGGCGATTCTCCGAAGTCGCACCGCTCCCTTCACGTATTCGAGACCGACGCCGCGGTCAACGATGCCCTCTAAGACCGCACGCTCCGCGACTTCGTAAGCCCACTCGAAACTGCCGGAGGCGGCGAGCAGAGCGAGCCGCGAGCGCACGCCTTCCAGGTCCAGAGGCCCATTTTCTGGAATCAGCCGGTTGCGATTTGTAGCCGCGGTCTGGGCGTGAATGGCGAGGGGCGTGCTGAAGTCGAGGACCGGTGCATCATCGGTATGACGTTTCGCGTTCCGAAGCCACGGAGATAGTGACGACAGGGAAACCGTCGGAATCGCGGCGAGGCTGGCCAGGGTCAGGCGCGACGCCGCGAGGTCGGTTCGTGCGCCGGGCGTCACGGCGTTTTGCCTCGCTGGATTGAACCGAGTGGACGAATCGCTACCCACGATCAGTATGTCCGCCTCGCTGATGACGTAGACGGATGCGGTCGGAAACACGTCGGCGAAAGTCGCAAGCAGGGTGGCGAGATCCGTTTCGCTCATGTTGTAAAGATGGCCCCACTGGCAAAATACCCCGCCTTCGGCCAGGCGTGAGCGGACTGCGCCGAAAAACTCTCGAGTGAAAAGAGCCGACACTCCGGCCATCCAGGGGTTTGAAGGCTCGGAGATGATGACGTCGTAGCGATCGGGGGTGGCGAGCACGTGCTGGCGCGCATCGCCCACGATGAGTCTCAGCTTCGGATTCTCGAGAACTCGACGATTGGCGTCCTTGAAAAACCGTCGCGCCGCGTCCACGACTTCGGGCGAGATTTCCACCGCGGTGACCGATGCCGGTTCGTGGGTCAAAGCCGCCGCCGCGGTCACCCCGCTGCCGAGGCCGATCACCAAAGCGTTCTGCGGATTGGGGCTGATCAGGAACGGGACGTGAGCGAGGAGACGCTGGGTCAGCATGTCGCCGCCCGAAGTGGCATCCACCTTCCCATCCACGGCAAGGGAGAAAGAGGCGCCGATCCGCTTGACCGAGACGTTGGCGGAACGACCCTCGGCATAAGAGACAAGTTCGCCACGGCGAAGAACATCCTCGACGCTCAGATCGGGATCGTAGGCCGAGTACTTGTAGACGCCGCCCGCGAACAGTTCTTTGTCGAGGGCCGGTGCGGTAAAGAGAAAGGCAAGGGCGGCGATCGAGGCAAGTGCACCCGCGACGCGGGCCGCGAAACGGCAATGAAGCGCCACCAGAAGTGCCGCGATTGCCGAAGCGGCGGCGGCCAATCGCAGGGTGCGGTCGAGGCCCAGTTCGGGAAGGAAGATGAAGCCCGCAAGTAAAGCGCCGAAAATCGCCCCAAAAGTATTGAGCGCGCTGCCGAAACCCATGGCCTGGGGCATCGACAGGCTCGACCGGAGAAGACGCAGGCCCAGGGGGAACAGGGCTCCCGAGAAGGCAGCGGCCGGAAAAAGCAGGAATAAAGATCGGCTGGCCTGAAGGCCGATAAGGGCCTGGGGCTGATCGACCAGGCGCCTCACTTCCTCGCCGTACGCGAGAGGCATCGCGGCCAGGGTGCGGATCACGGAAGCGCTCGCCATCGCCACCCCCGCCTGCGCCAGCGCGAAGGCGAGACGGGGATTCGTGATCTTCCTCAGCAGGCTGCTGGAGATGAGCGCGCCGGTGGCGAGGCCCAGGACGATGGCGCCAAGAACGAAGGCGAAGGCATGAACGGTGGGACCGGCGACGAGAATGAACGCGCGCGTCCAGGCCACCTCATTGGCAAGGCCGGCGAAACCCGCGATGAGAAGCGCGAACATGACGAGGGCGAGAGGCAACCTCGGGGTGGCCGCCTCCGCGGGTGAGAGAACCGCGGGAGCCACGACCGGCACCCCTTTGTCCTTGGGTCGGCTCTTTTTCGGGGCAATCTCGTCCGGGTCGGCTTCGCTCCGCGACGCCTCCGATCCACCCTGGCGAACCCGGCCCAGAAGGGCAGCGATAACGTTGAGCAGGGTGGCCACGAAGATGGTCTTGCGCACTCCGAGAGAGGGAACGAGAACCATCACGCTTCCATAGGCTCCGAGAACCGCACCGAAAGTGTTGGCCGCGAAAAGAAGGCCGGCGGTTCGCGAGCCTGCGGCCTGGTCGTGCCGGGAAGAGACCACATGGGTCTGGATCACGAGAGTGGTCCCCATGAGGCCTGCGGGGAGGAGGAGCAGCACCACGGTCAGAACCCAAACCGGGGTTGCCCCGACATTCGCCCGCAGGGATTCGAGAGCGGGCAGAATGAAGGCCAGAAGAAGGGCGGCGACCGCTATCCCAAACTCGATGCGCGAATACAGGCGCGCCGCCTCCGTAGCATTTCTCGGGGCCACCAGGCGTGGAGCGATGGCGCTTCCCAGGGCCAGGCCGGCCATGAAGAGGGCGGTGACCACCGATACCGCTTCGATGGTCGATCCAAACACCAGGGAAAGCAGTCGGGACCACATCACCTGGTTCAACAGAGCCGCACCGCCCGAGCACGCGGCGGCGACGAGGTACGGGAGAAGGAGTGAGCGGTTTTGGGATGGGGTCATGACACGAGCGCTGACGCGCGAGGTTGTCCGATCCTACAGGCGGGATGCGAGTTCTCCTGGCAGGCTCGGCAGGCGTATGTTTGCCTGATCTTTCCTTGGAGACAACGGATGTCCCGCCTGCTTCGCTTCGCTTTTGTCCTGATCCTTCTGTCGGTCGCCTTTACGGGCGCCCATGAGGAAGGCTGGGAGAAGCTCGACACTCCCGCGGTCAAGTTTTCGATCGAGGAGATGGCGGGGGCCCGGCTCACCGAGCAGGCCTTCGCGGGAAAGGTCGTGGTGATCGATTTCTGGGCCACCTGGTGTGGACCCTGTGTTCAGGAACTGCCTGAACTTGAGAAGTTTGCCGCGAAGATCAAAGGACGGAAGGACGTCTTGTTCCTGAGCTTCAGCGTGGACGACGACAAGGCGGACGTGTTGCGCTTCTTCGAGAACCGCAAGGAGAGATTCCCCGTCTACATGGCCTCGGAACTGTCGGACCGGATGGAAGTGATGATCTTCCCCACGAAGCTGATCGTGGATGGCCGCGGCACCCCCCCGGGCCGGGTGGTGTTCAGGAAGGAAGGGGTCACCGACGCCAAGGAACTGGAGGCCCGGGTCGCGGAG
>CAZFQH010000025.1:10295-18442 GCA_964520805.1 uncultured Acidobacteriota bacterium
TTGCGGGAGCGCTCGCCGCCGCACCCCTCGTCTTTGGTCAGGTGGGTTCCAGTCGGCCCGCGAGCCGGGGAAAGGTCGCCCCCGCCCCCGCCTCGGTTTTTGCCGGCGCGCAAAGCTGCCGCGAGTGCCACGCCACCACCCATTCGGGCTGGACGAACGGGCGGCACAGCCGAATGCTGCAGGAGGCGAATCCGCGGAGTGTGATTCCCGTTTTTGGCGGAGCGATCACACTTCACGGCCAGGAATACCGCCTGTCGCGAGAGGGCGACACTTACTTCATCGTCGAGCGCTATCTGCAGGACACGCCGACCAAGCGACGGGTCGACTACACCCTGGGATCGCGGCGCGTGCAGCACTATCTCTCCCGACTCGACGACGGTCGCATCGTCGTTCTTCCACCTTCGTACGACGTGGAGAAAAGGGAATGGTTCCACAATCTCGACATCGTGGATCTGGAGGAGTCGGACGCGGTCAAGGTCCAGGTCTGGAACAGCAACTGTTTCGGCTGCCATGTGAGCGGCGAAGAGAAGGGCTTCGATCCCGACCGGAAGACCTACGAAACCACGTGGACCGACTTCGGGACAAGCTGCGAGCGATGCCATGGCCCGGGCCAGGTTCACTCCGCGAAATACGAAGCACAGCGAAAGACCGCCCGCGCGGGCCCTTCGGGCGGCGATCTCGCGCCGATGAAGCCATCGACCGACGAGCGCGACACCGCGATTGTTCATCCCGGGAAGCTCGACCCCGAGGCCAGCACGACGCTTTGCGCGCAGTGCCATGCCCTGCGCGACATCACCCAGCCGGGCTTCGCGGGGGGCGATAACTACTACGATTACTTCACCCCGCTTCTCGAGTACGCGCAGAAACGGAATCACGATCCGGCCTACTGGCCGAACGGAAGGCCGCGGCGGTTCTCCAACGAGGCCCTCGCCTTCTGGCAGAGCCAGTGCTACTTCAAGGGCGGGGCCACGTGCTTCAACTGCCATTCCGACGTGCACGAGCCGGACATCGAGAAGAGCCCTCAGTTCGCACAGAAGCGCGACGCCCTTTGCACAGGCTGCCACGAGAAGATCGCGAGCCAGGGCGGGGAGCACACCCGACATTCAGCGAGCCGCACGGACGGCGCATCAAAGTCCGTCCCCTGCGTTTCGTGCCACATGCCCGACACCGTGATCTCGCTACGGCATCGGATGCCCGATCACACGATCTCCGTGCCCACGCCCGAAAACACACGTCGATTCGGCATTCCGAATGCGTGCAACCAGTGCCATCAGGACAAAACCGCCGAGTGGTCGGAGAAGCACCTTGTCGCCTGGTTCCCAGGAAACCGGCGCAAGCAGACGGTCGAGGACGCGGTGGCGTTCACGTACGGTGCAAAGCGCGACCCGAAGGCAATTGAACCTCTGACGAAGATCGCGGGCGACGCCTCCCGCCCCCCGCTCATGCGCGCCAACGCCCTGGGGCATTTGCGTCACTTCGAGGATGCCCAGGCCACACGCGCCCTGATCGAGGGGGCCAGGGAGGGTCACCCGGCGCTTCGTGCCGCGGCTTTGTTGTCCCTGGCCGATCGCGGGCGGACCGCTGAAGTAAAAGACGTCATGGAGAGAGCACTCACGGACGCGCGACGCACGGTGCGAATGGCCGCCGCGGTGGGACTGCTCAATGGGGGTTTTTCATCGCCACGAAACGCCGAGTCTGCGGAGGCCCTTCGGGTCGCGATGAGCGAACACGCGAACCGCGCCCGCTTCCTGAACGAAGACCCGGAGGCGCAGCTCGAGCTTGGGAAGATGTACTTTCTCGCCGGTCAATGGAAGAGCGCTGAATCCTCCGTCCGCGACGCGCTGAAACTGAATCCGAAAATTCCAGGGGGCCGGTACTTCCTTGGGCTATCGACGCTGGGGCAGGGCCGAGTCGCAGAGGGTCGATCCTTGTTGAAAGGCGTTGACGCCCGGGATCCGCACCGCAAGGACGCCGAAGCCGTCCTCGCCAGGCTTCCGTGAGTCCCAGACTTTTCTTCTTGATGTATTGAAGCGTGCCGCCCTCGGACTTGGTGAGGTGCGCCACAACCTGAAGCACGGACTAGGCGCCGGCTCCGGCTGGCGATTCAGGGTGTCGGCGTCGAGGGAAGCAAGGCTTCGCATGATGTCGACTTTCGTGGCCTCCATCCGGTCAAAGCCGGACTTGGATCGGTATGGGTAAACAACTCCTCGACCACCGTCCCGGCCGCGCGACCGTCTGGCAGGATCAAAAGGCCCGGAATGCGGATCGCTTCCAGGTTGAGAGTTCCCAACGGCGGTGTGCCGTTCAAGTCCTGCTGGTAGCCGTGATCCGCCGTGACCAGCACGACCGGCCGGCGCTGCTCGTCGACCCGTAACTTCGGCCGGGTCCAACCACCATCTCGCGCCGGCGGCAGTCCACAAGTAATTCCAGCCGTCGAACTCAGGCGGTGTGGGGCAGATCCACTCGGTTCTGTACCCCGCCGAGCCCAGGCGGGCCAACGCTCCAAATCGCGCGGCCTCGGATGACCGGCTCGGCAAAGACACCCGCGCCCGCCGGTCTTTTCCTGGCGGGCTTCGTTTGGCTGCCGCTCGCCGGTTGGCACTGCGTCAACGCGCATTTCCCGGAAGCATCAAGGAGCGACCGTACCCTGGGCGTGCTATCCCACGGTAGAGGGCGCTCGGCAGAACGAGGCCGGGAGTGGCGGACGCCAACTTGGAATCGTGGACGCCACCTGCTCGCGCAGGAGCGGGTGGAGCAGTGACCCAGGCTTCACGCTGGCCAGGCTTCGCGTCGGCCGAGGCTTGCCCAGGACGGTGAGTTGCTCGGCCGACTCACGCACATCTTCGTAGATACTGTGACGCCGTTTCGCCGACCTGGACACCGAGCAGGTCCTACTCGATCCCCGAGCCGACACCGTTGGCGTCGCGGACGAAGAATCCCGCGGCGGGGTGGGTGCAGACCCGAAGGGTTTCCCGGCCCACATCCTGGGCGCCGGCAAGAGAGGAGGAAATGCCGGCGAGGCACAGGGCCAGGATCGCCGTCACGCGGCTTCCGTCGCACCGATAGAGTGTCCTCATGGCCCGCAAATTGTAATCCCACCCTGGAGCGGGCGGGGGATCAGAACACGGCCGTGGGGGGCCTTCCCGCAACATCCGACTGAATCCGGGTTGCCCTACACTCCCAGACTCTTGCGGATCCGCCCGATCTGGCGAACGTGGTTGCCGAGATGCTCGTTCAGGAAGATCATGGTCTGGGCCGGGCCAAGGAGACCCACGAAGGGATGTCGGAAGATCATCCGATCCGCGAGGGCCGGGGGGAAGACATCCACAAACTCGCGCCAGTCCTCGCGCACCTCGGCCCAGGCCAGACTCGCCGCCTGAAAGTCGCCCCGCTCGGGCACCTCCGCCATCGCTTTGGGCGCCTTGAATTTGAGGGGCGAACGGATGCCCGCAATGAGGGCCCCGATTCGCAGCCAGGGCGCCAGCCCCGCTTTTGGCAACGCGCTCGGGTCCTGGGTCTTCTTCTTGATGTAATGAAGCGTGCCGCCCTCGGACTTGGTGAGGTGCGCCACAACCTGAAGCACGGACCAGGCCCCGGGCTCCGGCTGGCGATTCAGGGTGTCGGCGGCGAGGGCGGCGAGGCTTCGCATGAGGTCGGCCTTCTTGGCCTCCATCCGTTCAAAGCCGGACTTGAGATCGGTCATCGCGCCACTCTCTCACGCCCGGCGCAGCGCGGTGAAGTCCGATATCGCCCACATGAGCCGTCTGGTGGCTGCAGAGGGCGTCAGGCCGGTTGCCACGAGATTCACCACGCGCGACCGACACGCGAAATCCGCGACTCGTTGCGCGGCCCGCCAGAACGTTCGGGTCGCGAGTGCCCAGGAATGTCGCGTTTGACAAGTTTTCTTGTCTAATGGGGACGGCTGAACTACAGTTCACCGGTGGTCAGCGTCCACCTCGTCAGCGATCCCCGCCAGGCCGCCATGCTGGCCGCTCCACTGCGGCAGCGAATCCTGCGGGCGCTGGCCGAGCCCGGCTCGGCCTCGACGATGGCTCGCACTCTGGGTCTGCCGCGCCAGAAGGTGGCTTACCACGTGCGCCAGCTCGAGGAGCACGGCTTCGTTGAACTGGTGCGCGAGGAGAAGCGTCGCGGCTGCACCGAGCGCATCGTGCGTCGGACCGCGCAGTACCTGGTCGCCTCGCCGAAGGTCCTGGCTCCGGGCATGGACCTGCGAAAGCTCAAGGACAAGTTCTCCAGCAGCTACCTGATCGCGCTCGCCTCGCGCATGGCGCAGGAAGTCGGCGAGGCGCAGGCTATCGCCGAGAAGGCGGGCAAACCTCTGCCGACACTTTCCACCGAAGTGGAGATCCGTTTGCGTTCACCGCGCGAGCGCGAGGCCTTCGCCGAAGAGCTGATCGAAGCGGTTACGCGACTCGCGGCGAAGTATCACGACGAGAGTCATCCCGACGGCCGTACCTACCGCGTCGTCGTCGGCGCCCATCCCATCCGTTCTACCAGGAGAAAGTCATGACCGAAACGAAGCCGGAGCGAACACTCGAGCTACACGTGGACATCGACGCGCCCGTTGAAGCCGCGTGGAAGGCGGTCACCGAAGGACCCGGCATCGCCAACTGGTTCGCTCCCATCGCGGAAGTTTCAGCGGAAGGGGTTGGCGGAATCGTCACCGCCGGTTGGAGCGAGGAGATGATGATGTCTCAGACGGTTGTTGTGTCAGATCCGCCGAAGCACCTGCGGTTGCTGGACGAGAGCGGCTGGATGGGGGAGGGCACGTCGATGGCCGTCGACTATCACCTCTCAACCGAGAACGGGAAGACGCGGGTCCGCCTGGTGCAGTCCGCGTTCGGCGCGAGCGAAGGGTGGGACGACCTCTTCGACGGCACGGAGACCGGCTGGAAGTACTTCCTAGAGCACCTGCGCATCTACCTCGAGACGCACCAGGGTCGCACGCGACGAATGATCTCGGACCGCATCAAAGTCGAAGGGCCGCGCCAGGAGTTCTGGCCGCATCTTCTTTCCGACGCCGGAGGTCTCGTGGTCGGCGGTACGGGTGTTGCGAAGGCCGGCGAGTCGATCGTTCTGAGGCTCGATGAAACCGCGACCGTGGCCGCGGTGGTGGAGTTGGCGATCGAGGGCAAGGGCCTTGCTCTCCGCATCCCCGAGCTCACCGACGCGTTGCTCTTCATTGAGCTTGAGGGAAAGAAGGACAAGTTCCACGTCGGCTACTGGTTCTCGGTGTACGACGACGCGCAGGCGAAGGCGCTGGAGGAACCCGCGAAGCGCGCCTTTCATCGCATCCACGAGTCCCTTCCGAAGTAGCCGCGCTTCCCCATCTCTGTCCCCTCGGGGAGAGGGAGGCCTTATCGAACGAAGGGCCGGGGTGAGGGGTACGGGAATGTCTTGATTCCGGACACCCCGTGGCCAATCGGGGTGATCGAGCGCACGCGGCCCGCGGCTATGTGCGGTCCCGAACTGTGACCCACGGAGGTCGGGCATACACTGATTAAGGAGCCATCTCCGGATTGGGAGGCATCTCGATCAAATGGACAAACTCGGGAAGAGCGTTTGCTCTCGAACCTCGGTGTGCGTGACTTCGCTTCCCCTTTTCCTGATTGCGTCCCTGACCGGACGGGCGCCCGAACTCACGCGCGGGCGGGTAGACACGTTCGAGCCGACCTTGTGAAGGACGCCATCCGAAAGACGCTGGTCCACGTCGCGGCGATCAATGGAGGCCCTGGAGGTATCCCCTATGAAAGACACACGACTCATGATGCTGTTCACCCGAAGCGACCGTTCACTCGGAAGTAGCACTCGGCGCGGCCTCGGCCTTGGTCTCGCGTTGGCCCTTACCGCCTTTGCCACGTCCCGTTCTCTCGTCCGGGCTAAAGGCGAAGGCGGCGGCCAGGTAGCGCGGGAGCCAAACGCCTCGACCTTTTTCGAAGAAGACCATGCGTCCGTGAGTTGGACCGGTTCCTGGTCGACCAAGGCGCTCGCCGCGAATGGCGGCGGCCGGGCCCGGCTCGCCATGGATCCGGGGGCGCAGGTGACCTTTGGGTTTACCGGCGACTCGGTAACATGGATCGGCTATCGGGACGAGTGGAGCGGGATCGCTAAGGTTAGTGTCGATGGCACGGTGCGGGCGACCGTGGACACCTATGCCAACCCGGCGGCGGCCAAGGCGACTCTTTACACAGTCGATCGCTTGGGCGGCGGGCCTCATACTCTCACCATTCAGACCACCGGAACTCACAACCCCGCCTCTGCCGGTTCGTGGATATGGGTGGACGGGTTTTCGGTCACGCAGAACGATATGGAGGAGCAGGCATCTGCCCGAGGGTATCAAGCCGGAAATCGAAGTAATTCAGAACCGAGGCGGTGGGACCCGAAGAGTCTCGACCCCAAAAGACCTGACCCGGCGACCGAAACGAGGCGAGGAGGCCGGGGGCCGCGATCCGGGAACGGTCGCACCCACCGGGACACCGACGAGGCGACACGGATCGACCGGAAAGACGCCGGTGTCACGTGGACCGGGGCATGGTCAACCAACCAACTCAACGCCCACATAGACGGCAGCGCACGACTCTCTATGGAGCCAACCGCGAAAGTCACGGTCGCTTTCACGGGCACGGGAGTGAAGTGGATCGGCTACCGCGACGAGTGGTCGGGCATCGCGGAGGTCTTCCTCGACGGACGGCTCCGAGCCACCGTCGACACCTACTCGACTCCGGCGCGGGCCCAGGCTGTGCTCTACGCGGTCGATGGCCTTCAAGGCGGCGCACACACCCTGGTCATCCAGCCGACGGGCCGACGACATACCGCATCGGCAGGCTCGTGGATCTGGGTGGACGCTATCTCGATCACTCGATAGTCATTGGCTTCCATGAAGGACGGAGAATGCGGGTGTCTCGATCTAGCCTGATCATTCGAGGCTGCATGGCCTCGGCTCTTTGCTGCGCTTCCGTTCCCAGCTATGGGGCGGTCACCGATTCGACCCCCGGGGTGCCCCCGCTCTACAACACTTTCATCCCCCCCGCGGCCGGTCAGGTGTACGCGGACCCGGTTTTCGGTACCCTGATCAAGCGGGTATCGCAAGCGACCAACATGTTCAATCAGGCGGTGGCCGGGCCGCTTTCCTTCGTCAGCACCGAGTTCTCCACGGCGTCGCCCTTCAACAGCAACACCAGCCTCCTGATCCTTCAGCACGCAGGTTACTTCGGCCTCTATGACGCAGGCGGGACCTACCTTAAAGACCTGCCCTTTGCGGCGAACGCCGCGACCGAACCGCGCTGGTCCCGCACCGATCCGAATGTTCTCTTTTACGTGAGTGGGAACAAACTGATGAAACTCGACGTCGCAACCAGCACCTCCACACTGGTCCACGCTTTCCCCGAATACTCAGCCATCCGCGGTCGCGGGGAGTCAGACATCAGCAGAGATAGCGACCACTTCGTTCTTTCCGGAGACGAACCGGCCGGCCTGCAGAACCGCTACGTCTTCGTCTACCAGATCAGCACGGACGCCAAAGGCCCGGTCCTCGATACCATCGGCCATCCCTTCAACCAGCCTTACCTGGCCCCGAACAACATGGTCGCGGTCGGGTGGATCGCTGCGGGAACGGCACGCTTCACCGGCATCGAACTTTTCGACCGCAGCATGAACTTTCAGCGTCAGCTCACCCACGCCATCGGCCATATGCGCCTGACCCGTGACACCAACGGGGAGGACGTTCTGGTGTGGGCGAACTCGAATGACGAGCAACCGATTCCAAATTGCCAGAATGGCATCGTCAGAGTCCGGCTGTCCGACGCCCACCAGACACTGTCTCCTTCAGCTCGATTGGAGCCTTGCCGTGCATATCACCTCGGGCGACGGTGACGGGTGGGTTTTCGTGGAGACCTACGATCCTTGCGATGCGCCGGCCACCGCGGCCTGGAAGCCCTACGCCAATGAGATTTTGCAGGTCAAGCTCGACGGGAAGGAGACCCGACGCCTGCTGCACCACCGCAGCCGGCAGACCGCGAACTACGGATATCAGCCGCGGCTGTCGGCGAGCCGCGACGGCAGCACTCTCGTTTACACGAGCAACTACAACCTGCAGTCGTTGCTTGGCCTTCCCGCTGGGTACACCG